>JACMOY010000078.1 GCA_014377795.1 Actinomycetota bacterium
GACTCCGTCGCGCTGACGAACACGGCGACCTCGCGGGCGTCAGCCGCGAGCGCGCGCTCGAGCCCGCGCAGGGTGGGCACCAGGACCGGTGCTCGCACGCCCGGCAGCGGGCCCAGCTCGAGCAGCAGCTGCTCGGCGTCCGCGAGCTGCGGCACCCGGGTGGGGTGCACAAAGCTGGTGAGCTCGACGGCGGTGAGCCCCGCGTCGACCATCCGGCGCACGAGCTCGGCCTTCACGGTCACCGGCACCAGCGCGGACTCGTTCTGCAGCCCGTCACGCGCGCCGACCTCGTACACGGTGACGGCAGGCGGCATCCCCGCCATCGCGAACACCTCGGGTGAGCGCATGGCCTCGACCCTAGGCCAGCCCGCGTCGACGAGGTCTCAGGGCACTCTCAGCCGCCGGGCGCACACTCTGGTGCTGAGACCGGCGAGAGGGGACGACACATGGGGTTGCTGTCCGGCACCTTCCTGGCGTTGCTTGGCGCCCTCACCCTCATCGTGGTCGCGGCGACCGCGCTGGTGTGGCCACGCCTCGCGCGGCGCGCCGTGCTGCCGGTGGCCGGTCGCGTCGCCCTGCTGCTCAGCTGCCAGGTGCTGGCGGTGCTGCTCGCCGCCACCGCCGTCAACCGCACCTTCGACTTCTACGCCGCCTGGGCCGAGCTCGTGCCGCGGACGGTGAGCACCGACGCGATCGCCCCCACCCCGGTAGCACCGGTGAAGGGTCACGCGACGCCCCCACCGCGGCCGTACTCCGGAGTCGCCGACCACCGGCCCGGACGCCTGGTCCCGATCACCGTGCCCGGCACCGGCGGCCTGCAGGAGTCCGGCCTCGCGTACCTGCCGCCCCAGTACGACGAGCCGGCCCACCGACACGACCGGTTCCCCGCCGTGCTCGTGCTCGCCGGCTACCCCGGTCACGTTCTCTCGCTCGTGAACGCGCTGGGCCTGCCCGGCGCCATGAACCGAGGGCTCGCCGCCGGCACCGTGCGTCCGATGGTCATGGTCCTGATGTCACCCACTGTGGTGCCGCCGCGCGACACCGAGTGCGCTGACGTCCCCGGGGGTCCCCAGGTCGAGACCTACCTGGCCAAGGACGTTCCGGCGTGGGTGGCGGCCCACCTGCGCACCTCCGGCACGACCGCGGTGCTCGGCGCCTCCACCGGCGGGTTCTGTGCGATCAAGCTCGCCACCCGTCACCCGGCCCAGTTCCAGCAGTCCGTGGCGCTGTCCGGGTACATCCACCCGCTGCAGGACTCGACGACCGGCGAGCTGTACGCGCACGATCGCGCCCTGCGGCAACACAGTGACGCCATCTGGCTGCTCCAGCACGGCGCCTCGCCGCGTGTGGCGTACCTTCTGGCGGCCAGTCGTACCGAGGGCCAGGTCTACCCCCAGCTCCTGCAGTTCGCCGCCGTCGTGCGCCCACCGGCGAGCCTGACGACGATCGTGCTGCCCGCAGGAGGCCACAACTACGGGGTCTGGCGCACCGAGCTGCCGGCGGCCCTGCGCTGGCTGTCCGCGCGGGTCGCCGGGGCGACGCGTGCCTGAGGCCCGCACACACCGTGGTCGGTCGGCGCCTGGGCCGCTGCGCCGGTCGCTGCGGGCGCTGCTTCTCGCCGTCCTCCTGACCGGCATCGTGCCGCTGGCCGTGACGCAGCCACCGAGCGAGACGGCCACCACAACCCAGGCCAGGCCCCTGTCGCTGCTGGGCCTCGGTGACTCGGTGACCAGCGGGGCCAACTGCGACTGCACACCGTTCGTCGACCAGCTGGCCAGCCTGCTGGCCGACCGCGACCACGTGCCCGTCAGCCCCGTCAACCTCGGTACGTCCGGGCTGACGGCGGCCGACCTGGCTTCCCAGCTGGGGGACGATCCGGCGATGAGGCTGGCGGTGCAGGGAGCCGACGTCATCGTGATGACGATCGGCGCCAACGACCTGCAGCCTGCCCTCGATCGATGGGACCAGTCCGGC
>JACMOY010000079.1 GCA_014377795.1 Actinomycetota bacterium
CGTCGATCCCCGCACCGTCCGTGCGGCTGCATGGCGCCCTCGAGCGCCGCTCGACGACGAAAGAGCACCTGGTGGCATCGACCAACGACCTGAAGAACGGCCTCGTGCTGAACATCGACAACCAGCTGTGGTCGGTCGTGGAGTTCCAGCACGTCAAGCCCGGCAAGGGCCCCGCGTTCGTGCGCACCAAGCTCAAGGCCGTGCTCTCGGGCAAGGTCGTCGACCGGACGTTCAACGCCGGCACCAAGGTCGAGACGGCCAACGTCGACAAGCGCGACATGACCTACCTGTACAAGGACGGCGAGGACTTCGTCTTCATGGACGCGTCCACCTACGAGCAGCTGCACGTGCCGACGGCGACCGTCGGTGACGCGGCGAACTTCATGCTCGAGAACCAGGACGCCGTCGTCGCGCTGCACGACGAGCTGCCGCTGTACGTCGAGCTGCCGACCTCCGTCGTCCTCGAGATCACCTACACCGAGCCCGGCCTGCAGGGTGACCGCTCGACTGGCGGCACCAAGCCCGCGACCGTCGAGACCGGCTACGAGATCGCCGTCCCGCTGTTCCTCGAGACCGGCACCAAGGTCAAGGTGGACACCCGCACGGGCGACTACCTCGGCAGGGTCAGCTGAGCGCCGTCCATGGCTGAGCGCATCGGCGCCCGCTCCAAGGCCCGCAAGCGCGCGGTCGACGTCCTGTTCGAGGCCGACCAGCGCGGTGTCCCCGCGCTGGAGGTCCTGGCCGCGCGGATCGCCGCGGCCGACCCCGAGCTCAACCCGTACACCCTGACGATGGTGCGTGGTGTCGTCGAGCAGCGCGCCCGCCTCGACGAGCTGATCTCGACGTACGCCCAGGGCTGGTCGCTCGAGCGGATGCCGGCCGTCGACCGGGCGCTGCTCCGCCTCGGTGCGTGGGAGGTGCTCTACAGCGACGAGGTGCCGGACGCCGTCGCCGTGGACGAGGCGATCACCCTGGCCACGTCGCTGTCGACCGACGACTCACCGACGTTCGTCGCGGGTCTGCTGGGCCGGCTGGTCGAGCTCAAGCCGACCCTCGCGTTGTGACGCCCTCAATCACGTCGGGCGTGGTCAGCGGTCGGTGGGGCCGTCGATCGAGCGGCGGGCCTCGGGGTCGAGCACGCCCCAGCTGATGAGCTCCTCGGCCAGGGCCGCGGGGGGCAGGTCGTAGATGACGGCGAGGGTGCGCAGGTCGTCCTGGCGGATCGAGAGCACCTTGCCGTTGTAGTCGCCACGCTGGCTCTGGATCGTCGCTGCGTAGCGGGCCAGCGGACCGGCGCGCTCCGCGGGCACCGAGCTCAGGCGCTCGAGGTCGATGACCAGCCGCGGCGGGGCCTCGACGACGGTCGAGGCACCGGCGTCCGGCAGCAGCGCTGAGACGGGCACGCCGTAGAAGTCGGCCAGCTCGGCCAGCCGCTGCACCGTGACCGCGCGGTCGCCGCGCTCGTAGGACCCGACGACGACGGCCTTCCAGCGGCCCTGCGAGCGCTCCTCGACACCGTGCAGCGAGAGCCCCTGCTGGGTGCGGATGGCGCGCAACCGCAGTCCCAGCGACCGTGCGTAGTCGGACGACATCTCGTGCCTCTCGCGAGCAGTGGCTTCAGCACGGCCGACGGGGTCGACCGCTGGTGACAGGTTAGCCCTCAGGGTCACGCAGCGTGATCACATCGTCAAGTGCCGGCCCCGCCGGCGGTGCGCTAGATTCTTCCCGACATCCTTTAACGACCCGTCCGGTGAGGCGGGGAAGGAGATCGTGGTCATGACACGTGCCCGCACGCTGCTCGAGGCACCCGAGATCGGTCGGGTGCTGACGCGCATCGCGCACGAGCTGCTCGAGCGCAACAAGGGCGCAGAGGGCCTGGTGCTGCTGGGCATCCCCACCCGCGGGGTGGCGTTGGCCCACCGCCTGGCCGCCACCATCGCGGACGTCGAGGGCACCCAGGTGCCCGTCGGGGCCATCGACGTGACGATGTACCGCGACGACCTGCGCCACCACCCGGTGCGCACCCTGGAGCGCACCGACATCCCCACCGCCGGCGTGGACGGCGCGACCGTCGTCCTGGTCGACGACGTGCTCTTCTCCGGCCGCACGGTGCGGGCTGCGCTGGACGCCCTCTCGGACCTCGGGCGGCCCCGGGCCGTGCGCCTGGCCGTGCTCGTCGACCGGGGCCACCGCGAGCTGCCGATCCGGGCCGACCACGTCGGCAAGAACCTGCCGACCTCGCTCGCTGAGCGGGTGCGGGTGCTGCTGGCCGAGCACGACGGTCGCGACGAGGTCCTGATCGAGGACGCGGGGGACCAGCGCTGATGCGCCACCTGCTCTCAGCCGCCGACCTCGACCGCGACGCCGCCCTGCGGGTGCTCGACACCGCCGAGCAGATGGCCGCCACCCAGCAGCGCGAGATCAAGAAGCTGCCGACCCTGCGCGGGCGCACGGTCGTCAACCTGTTCTTCGAGGACTCGACCCGCACCCGGATCTCGTTCGAGGCGGCCGCGAAGCGGCTCTCGGCGGACGTCATCAACTTCTCGGCCAAGGGCTCGAGCGTCAGCAAGGGCGAGAGCCTGAAGGACACCGCGCTCACCCTCGAGGCCATGGGCGCCGACGCGGTCGTCGTCCGGCACGGGGCCAGCGGTGGCGCGCACCGCCTGGCCACCTCGGGCTGGATCAACGGCTCGGTCGTCAACGCCGGCGACGGCACGCACGAGCACCCGACCCAGGCGCTGCTGGACGCGTTCACGATGCGTCACCACCTGGTCGGTCAGCGCGAGCCCGGCGCTGCGACCGGCGAGGACCTCGCCGGTCGCAAGGTCACGATCGTCGGCGACGTGCTGCACAGCCGGGTGGCTCGCAGCAACGTCCTGCTCCTGCACACCCTTGGTGCCGAGGTCACGCTCGTCGCGCCGCCCACCCTGCTGCCGGTGGGGGTCCAGACCTGGCCGTGCGCGACGTCGTACGACCTGGACTCGGCGCTCGAGGGCGCCGATGCGGTGATGATGCTGCGGGTGCAGGTCGAGCGGATGAACGCCGCGTACTTCCCCTCGGCCCGCGAGTACTCGCGCCGCTACGGCCTGGACGCGCGGCGGCTGCGGCTGATGGCAGAGCACACGATCGTCATGCACCCCGGGCCGATGAACCGCGGGCTCGAGATCTCGGCCGACGCCGCCGACAGCGCCCGCTCGACCATCGTCGAGCAGGTCAGCAACGGCGTGTCGGTGCGGATGGCCGTGCTGTACCTGCTGCTCGCGGGCAGCGACGACGTCGACGGAGGCACCGCGTGACCACCTACCTGCTGCGCGGGGTGCGCCCGCTCGGCGCCGACCCCGTCGACCTGCTGCTCGCCGACGGCGTCATCGCGGACGTCGGCCCCGACCTGGCCGCGGACGGTGCGGTGATCGTCGACGGCGCCGGCCTCGTCGCCCTTCCCGGGCTGGTCGACCTGCACGCCCATCTGCGCGAGCCGGGCCGCGAGGACGCCGAGACCGTGGCCTCGGGGACCCGTGCCGCCGCAGCCGGTGGCTTCACCGCCGTCCACGCCATGGCCAACACCAGCCCGGTCGCCGACACGGCCGGCGTGGTCGAGCAGGTCTGGCGGCTGGGCCGCGAGGCCGGCTGGGTCGACGTCCACCCGGTGGGGGCGGTCACCGTCGGTATCGCCGGCGAGCGCCTGGCCGAGCTCGGGGCGATGGCCGACTCCGCCGCGCGGGTGCGGGTGTTCAGCGACGACGGCCACTGCGTCAGCGACGCGGTGCTGATGCGCCGCGCGCTCGAGTACGTCAAGGCGTCCGACGGCGTCATCGCCCAGCACGCCCAGGAGCCGCGGCCCACCGAGGGCGCGCAGATGCACGAGGGGGACGTCTCGTCGGTGCTGGGCCTGGCCGGGTGGCCGGCCGTCGCCGAGGAGGCGATCATCGCCCGCGACGTCCTGCTCGCCCAGCACGTCGGGTCGCGGTTGCACGTGTGCCACGTCTCGACCGCCGGATCGGTCGAGATCCTGCGCTGGGCCAAGGGCCGCGGCGTCGACGTCACCGCCGAGGTCACCCCGCACCACCTGCTGCTGACCGACGAGCTGGTGCGCACCTACGACCCCCGCTACAAGGTCAACCCCCCGCTGCGGTCCGACGCCGACGTCCAGGCGCTGCGCGCGGGCCTCGCCGACGGCACCATCGACGCCGTCGCCACCGACCACGCCCCGCACGCGAGCGAGGACAAGGACTGCGAGTGGGCGGCCGCGGCGATGGGCATGACGGGTCTGGAGACGGCGCTGTCGGCAGTCGTCGAGGCCATGGTCGACACGGGTCTGCTCGACTGGGCGGGCGTCGCCGACCGGATGTCGGTGCGGCCGGCCCGGATCGGGCGGCTGGAGCACCAGGGGCAGCCGCTGACCGTCGGCTCGCCGGCCAACCTCACCCTCGTCGACCCCGTCGGCCGCTGGCAGGTCGATCCCGCCGCGAGCGCCTCGGCCAGCCGCAACACCCCGTTCGCCGGGCGCACGCTGCATGGTCGCGTCATCGCCACCTTCCTGCGCGGTCGCGCCACCGTGCTCGACGGCGAGCTGACCGGCCCGTGACGCGCAACCTCGCGGTCGTCGTGCTGGTGCTCGTCGTCGTCCTGCTCTGGCGGATGATGTTCGTCGGCTGGCGGGCCCGCGTGCGCCGGCAGGGCGACGTCCCCGACCTGCCGGTCGCCCCGGAGTCGTTGCGCGACAGAGCTTCTGCGGGCATCGAAGCCACCTACGTGTCGACCACGGCGGCGGGGGACTGGCTCGACCGCGTGGCCGCGAACGGGCTGGGTGTCCGCAGCGCGGCGCTCGTGGTCGTCGACCCGGTCGGTGTCCTGGTCGCTCGCACCGGTGCGCCCGACGTGTTCGTCCCGGCGGCGGACGTGCGCGACGTCCGCCGCGAGACCTTCCGCGCCGGCAAGGCCCGCACCGGCGCCGGGCTGGTCGTCGTCGAGTGGCAGCTCGGGACCGCGTCCGTCGCCACCGCCCTCAACCCCCGGCACGACGCCGACCGCGATCGCCTCGTCGACGCCGTCCGCGCCCTCATCCCCGCCACCGGAGGCCCGTCGTGACCGATGCCCTGCTCATGCCCGAGGACGGCCGGGTCTTCTCCGGCGAGTCGTTCGGCGCCGCCGGCCGCTCCGTCGGCGAGGCGGTGTTCAACACCGGCATGACCGGCTACCAGGAGACGCTCACCGACCCGTCCTACCACCGCCAGATCGTCGTGATGACGGCGCCGCACATCGGCAACACCGGGGTCAACCCCGACGACGCCGAGTCCGGCCAGATCTGGGTCGCCGGCTTCGTGGTCCCCGACCCCGCCCGCCGCGCCTCGAGCTGGCGCGCCACCGGCACGCTCGACGACGACCTCGTCGGCCAGCACATCGTGGGGATCTCCGGGATCGACACCCGCGCCCTGACCCGCCACCTGCGCGAGCGCGGCGTGATGCGCGCCGGGATCTTCTCCGGCGCCGAGCTGACCGGGCCTGACGGCGCGCGTCGCGGGGTGGCCGCACTGCTCGCCGTCGTCGCCGCAGCACCCGCGATGGCCGGCACCGACCTGGCCGGCGAGGTGTCGACCGACGTCGCCTATGTCGTGGCGGCCCTCGGGCCCGACGGCGATCGGCTCGCGCCCCCGGCCGCCCGCATCGCCGCCGTCGACCTGGGCATCAAGGCGATGACCCCCAG
>JACMOY010000080.1 GCA_014377795.1 Actinomycetota bacterium
CCGTCACCGCAGCGCCGACGGTTCGCGCGTGGAACGCCCCGTACAGGTACAGCGACGACGTCAGCGGGCCCGGCACCCAGACCACATCGTCCGCGCCGATGCCGGTGAGCTGGCTGAGCGGGTCGAGGCTGAGCTGCCACGACCCGACTGAGCGCACGACACCGCGGGGGTGTCCGGTCGAACCGGAGGTGAACAGCACGAGGTCGTCGGCTGCGACGCGCCCCGACGCCACGCCCGCGGCGACGTCGGCCGCTGCGGTCTCGCGCTGGGCGGCTGGCCACGACGGGTCGAGGACGACGAGCGGACGTCGGCGCCCGGAGTCCAGCAGCCCGGCGACCAGGTTCACGGCCTAGCCGACGCGGGTGCGCGCACGCTCGGCCGGGGCCACCGCCGTCGGGTAGCCCTTGTGCACCCCCGCCGCGACGACCGTGGCCACGATGACCTTGACCGAGTCGCCCGGCAGGTAGATGCCCGACGCGATGGCCGTCGCGACGACCGAGGACGTGCCCAGCACCGCAGCCTGCGCGGGGATGCCGATCAGGTAGACCACGCCGATCCCCCCGACGGCGTTGGCGATGACGCCCCACCACACGGGGTACGCCGGCAGCCGGCGCTCGACCAGCCAACCGGTGACGGCGGCCCCCAGGGGCCAGCCGACCAGGTAGCCGACGCTCGGGCCGGCGAAGACGCCCAGGCCGCCGCGTCCCCCGGCGAGCAGCGGCAGGCCCGCGGCCACCAGCACCAGGAACACGAGCAGGGCCAAGAACCCGCGCCGCCAACCGAGGATCGAGCCGGCCAGCATGACGCCCAGAGACTGCAGGGTGATCGGCACGGCGTTGCCGAACAGCGAGAGCGACCCGGGCAGCCCCAGCACCGCCACCAGGGCGGCGAACGAGGCGATCAGGGCGAGGTCGCGAACGGCGAGTCGGCGGGACGTCGGCACGGTGGCTCCGTCTGGTCGGCGGCGGCCGCCGGACCGCGGCCGGGGCGAAGATACCGCCCCGACGAACTGTGGCGGCACGACGTATCAGGAACGGGGCTGGTGCCTCTGTACAGACATGAGCCCCGTCTCGTGTCGCGAGCCCTGTCGCCCGGTCGCCCCGTGCGCCACACTGGAGGCTCGGCCGCTCGCGCTCCTGGAGGTGTCCATGCCCACACGGGACCCTCAGCGCACGACGCACGTCCCCGCGCAGCAGACCGTCGGCTCCGTCCGGGACGAGCAGGACGGCGACGTCGCGGCCCTCGTGCTGGCCGCAGCGGCCGGCGACCAGGTCGCCTGGGACGACATCGTCGAGCGCTACCACCGCCTGGTGTGGGCGGTGGTGCGGTCCTACCGGCTGTCGGCCTCCGACGCCGCCGACGTCACCCAGATCACCTGGCTGCGGCTGGTCGAGCACCTGGGGTCGATCCGTGACCCCGCCCGGGTCGGCGCGTGGTTGGCCACCACCGCCCGGCGCGAGGCGCTGCGCCTGTCGCGTCAGCGACGAGCCGACCTCGACCGCACGACCGAGGTCGACCTGGTGCTGCTGCCCTCGGACGGCCCGTCGGTCGAGGACGCGCTGCTGCGCGACGAGGCCGACGCCGCCCTGCACCGGGCCCTGCGCGGACTGGGCGCCCGGTGCCAGCAGCTGCTGCGGGCGCTGGCCTGCTCGCCGCCGGCGCACTACGACGAGATCTCGCAGGCCCTGGGCATGCCCGTGGGCAGCATCGGCCCCACGCGCGGCCGGTGCCTGGACCGGTTGCGCGCCCTACTGATCGAGCAGGGGTGGTCGCTGTGAACAGCGCAGACGAAGCACTGCTGCGGCGCCTGGGCGCGGTGCTCGACCAGGTCGACCCGCCGCCGCCGATCTCGTTCGAGATGGCCCGGGCCGCCTTCGCCGTCCGCGACCTGGACGCCGAGCTGATCCCGCTCGTCGAGCAGTCCGAGCTGGCGGTGCGCGGGGCACCGCACCACGCCTTCACCTTCGCCGTCGACGGTGTCGAGGTCGAGATGGCCGCCAGCCAGGACCGCTTCGGCTGGGCACTGGTGGGCCAGCTGGTCGTGACGGGGGACCAGCAGCTGCCGTCGGTGACGGTGCACACGCTCACCTCGAAGGACACGGTGCAGCTCGACGAGCTCGGCCGGTTCCGCACCATGGTCGCGGCCGGCCCGGTGATGCTGCGGCTGCACGCCGCGGACCGGGCGCTGCGCACCGACTGGGTCACCCTGTGACCGGCTCGCTCATACGCCCCACACGTTGAACGAGCCGGCGGTGGCCATCGCGAGCGGGTCGTCGCCGGCCGCCGTCCGACCGACCAGCGCCGCCTCGGGGAGCGGCCGGCCGGCCGCGAGGGCCTGGTGCACGGCGACCATGAACGGCGCGGACGCCTCGTCGTTGACCGGCACCACGCTGGCGAGGACGCCGACCGACCCTAGCCGCAGCAGCGAGCTGCCCAGCCCGAGCAGCTCGTCCGCCCCGACCGGGGCCGCCACCCCGGTGTCGCACGCCGACAGCACCACGCGGTGCGGCAGGCGGCGGACGCGTTCGAGGTCGTGCACGAACAGCGGACCGTCGTCGAGCGCGAGGCTGCTGAACAGCGGGCTGTCGGCGCGGAACGTGCCGTGCGCGGCGACGTGGGCCAGGCTCACGCCCTCGAGCCCGGCGAGCACGTCGTCCACGGCGGACGGCGGCGCGCCGGCGTCCGCCCCGAGTACCGACGTCGACGGGTGCACGAGCGCCAGCTGGGCGATCTCAGCCGCACCCGCCTGCAGGCCGGGTCCGAGCACCAGCAAGACCCGTCCGTCGGCCGGCGCGACCACGGAGGTGGCACGCAGCCAGGACGTCGCCGAGGGGGCGACCGAGACGGCACGATGCGCGAGCACCGGCAGCAGCCCCCACGGTGCGGGGTGCAGGCTCGCCGGGGGGACGATGACGACGGGCGCATCGCCCTGGAGCCGGCCCACCACCGGTCCGAGCAACGCGCGTTCGAGCAGCCCCCGCCACCTGTCGTGGGAGGCGAGGCCGGCGCGCACCCGACCGCTGCGCGCCAGGCGCTGAAGCTCGAACCGCGCGAGCTCGACCTCGCGAGTCGCGTCGTCCACCGACCCGACCACGTGCTTGGTGAACCGCCCGCCGCCGGCGACGACCGCGTGCAGGGTGCCCTGCGCGGGCACGAGCACGACCAGGTGCCCCCTCCCCAGGGCCTGGAGCAGTGCCCGGGGGTCGAGGCGGCTGCGCACCGTTCGACCGCTGCCAGCCAGCTGCAGGCGCAGGCGCAGGACGTCGGTGTCGTGCTGGGCGTGGTGCAGGCGGCTGACGCTGGGCTGCTTGCGCACCGACGTGGTGCCGCACCCGGGGGCCTGGGCCGTGCGCCGTTCGTCCAGCAGGCGGTCGGTGGCGGCGTCCGGCGGTGACGTGACGGTGGTCAGTGCGGTGGCGCGCCAGCGTTCGCTCCACCCCAGGATCTCGCGCGGCGACCCCCGCCGGACGGCGGCGTCGACGGCGAGCCCGGCCAGCTCTCGCCCGTGCGACGTGGCGCTCGCCCGCAGCTCCGCCGCCCCGAACACGTCCATGTGCTCGTCGAGCGCGTCCAGACCGCGGCCGCATGCGTGCAGCAGGGCCCGGTCGTCGTCGGCCAGCAACGCCGCCGCCAGCCACCCGGTGGCGCGGGCAAGGGGCGGGCCGCGTCGTCGGTGCCGCGCTGCCACCCCCAGCTGGTGGTGGGCCTGGACGTCGTCCCCCAGCCGCCGCGCCACCTTGCCGGCCAGCAGGTGCGCCTCGGACGCCTCCGCAGCGCGGGTCGCGTCCAGGACGTCGGCCACGGCCGCTGCGCTCGCCAGGAGCCGTGGGCCAGGCCTCGCGGTCTCGAACCGCACCGCGCAGCTGAGCAGGCGGGCGCGGGCCGCCCAGCCCGGACGCTGCTGGGCGTCGAACATCCGCGTGGCGCGGTCAGCCCACTGTCGGGCCGCGTCATGGCGCCGGTCGGCGACAGCGGCGACGGCGGCGAACAGCACGAGCCCGGCCAGGTGCACCGGTTGACGGCGCTCGTCGCGCAGCGCGGCGGCGGCGGCGTCGACCGCCTCGCTCGTGAGCCCAGCCGCCAGCAGGGCGTGGCCGGTGTCGATGACCAGATCCGGTTCGAGCACCCCCAGCTCGGTGTACCGGGCCCTGGCCACCTCGAACAGCCTGAGCGCTCGAGGGATGTCTCCGGCCCGTGCGGCGACGACGCCGCGGTTGTGTCCCGCCAGAGCCGACTCGAACGACTGGCCCAGACGGTCGAACAACGTGGCGGCGTCGCCGGCATCCTGGTCGGCCTTGGCGAGGGCGCCGACCCGCAAATGCACCAGACTGCGGTTGAGCAGGATCCGCGCCTGCCACAGCGTGTCTGCGCCACCTCTCGCGGCCGTCAACGCCAGCCGCAGGTCGGCGAGGGACTCCTCGTGGCGTCCCAGCAGGGTGAGTGCGTGGGCGCGCCGGAGC
>JACMOY010000081.1 GCA_014377795.1 Actinomycetota bacterium
CCGTCCCACTGGTCGGAGTTGAGCAGCGTGGGCACGCCCGGCCCGAAGATCGCCCCCGGGAAGCCGACCGGCGTGACCACCACCTGGTTGCCCACCAGGTGCCACGGCTTCCCGGTGGCTGCGAGGCCGTCCTTGAGCCACTGCAGCTGCTCGGGCTCGGGCAGGTGCCGGGTCGGGTCGTCCAGCCCGGGAGTCGCCGCCGGGATGAACCCGCCGCCGCTGGTGGTGAAGCCCGGCGCGTCGACCTGCCTGCTGCGGTTCTGCCGGGTCTCGAGCACCGACAGGTCGCCGAGGGCGCCGAAGGTGAAGCGCCGGAAGAACCGGGTGCCCTGGTGGGGCACCGCGGTCTGCTCGGGCAGCCGGAACGGCATCCACTCCAGGTAGGCCTCGTACGCCGCCGCGCGCCGTTCCGCGAACGCCCCCTCGGCGCCGGGCGTGTGGTTCTGCGCCCCGGTGGCCCAGGCGTTGTTGGCGACCTCGTGGTCGTCGAAGATGGTGATCCACGGGTGCCGGCGGTGCGCGGCCTGCAGGTCGGGGTCAGCCTTGTGCAGCGCGTGCCGCAGCCGGTAGTCGCGAAGGTCCAGGATCTCGGTGGCGGGCACGCTGTCGCGGGTGCCGACCAGGCCCGCCGGGCCGTACCGGTCGGCGCCGTTGCCGTACTCGTAGATGTAGTCGCCGACGTGCAGCACCAGGTCGAGGTCGTCGCGGCGGGCGATCGCGCGGTACGCCGAGAAGTACCCGCCGGTGTAGTTGCTGCACGACACCAGCGCCAGCCGCAGCGCGTGCACCTCGCCCGCGACGTCGGGCGCGGTCCGGGTGCGACCGACCGGGCTGGTCTGGTCCTTGGCGGAGAACCGGTACCAGTAGCGGGTGTACGGCGCGAGGCCCCGGACGTCGACCTTGACCGTGTGGTCGCTCGCCGCGTCGGTGCGCACGTGCCCGCGCGCCACGACGTGCCTGAACCGCTCGTCGCGCGCGACCTCCCAGCGCACCTGCAGCGGTCTTCCGAGGCCGCTCCCGGGGCTGGCCACCGGCTCACCCTCGCGCGTCGCCGGGGTGGCGCGGGTCCAGATGACGACGGCGTCGGCGGTGGGGTCCCCGCTCGCGACGCCGTAGCCGAAGACGCCGTGGGACGACGGCGCTGCGGCGGCGCTCTCGTCGAAGAGTCGGACGGGGGCGGCCACGGCGACGGCGCCGGCGGCGGCACCCCTGAGAACGAGGCGGCGGGACAGGATCGGTGAGGGGGTCACGGCGCCACGATGGCCTGCGCAGGTGAACGGCGCCAGACCCTGGGATGAACGGATCGCTCAGGCTTGCAGTCGGGCCTGGTCGCCCATGACGACGACCGGGTGCTGCGCCGGCACCAGGGCCCGCATCAGCTGCTGCAGCCCGGCCAACGGCAGCGACACGCACCCGTGGGTGGGACCGCCGTGGTCGATGTGCAGCCAGATCCCGCCGCCGCGGATGGGGCCTTGCGGCCGCTCGGTGTCCAGTGGCGAGCGGCCGGGACGCCGGTTGTAGTCGATGGCGACCACGTGGTCGAAGCTGCCCTCGAGCGAGTCGCCGAAGACGCTGTCGCCGGTCGGGACAAAGGACGGTGAGCGGTGGTAGGGCAGCGCCGTGCCCGGGTCGGCCTGCAGCCCCCCGGCGTCGCTGAGCGTGTACGTGCCGGTCGGCGTGCGCAGGTCGCCCTCGCGGTGGTCGCTGCTCCAGCCCTTGGCCCCCACGTGA
>JACMOY010000082.1 GCA_014377795.1 Actinomycetota bacterium
GGCCGCCCCCCGCGCCGCGCGGGGGCGGCGCCCGCCCCCCCCCGGCGGCGGTGGTGGGCCGTCGCTGGTCAGCGTCAGGGGCGGCAGCGCGTCGTCCGGCAGGGCGGCGGCCCGGGCCAGGGCGTCCAGCCAGGTGCGGGCCTGCCGCCGGGCGGCCGGGCCCTTCCAGCCCGGCAGCGCCAGCAGCGCCTCGGTGGTCTGGGGGGACGCGGCGGCGGCCTCGACGAGCGCGGCGTCGGGCAGCACCCGGCCCGGGGCGGTGTCGCGGGGGCGCGCCAGTGCGTCGCGGGCCGCCCACAGCTCGCGCACCGCCGCCAGCTCTCGGCGCCGGCGCAGCCGGTGCATCCCGCTGGTGCGCCGCCAGGGGTCGGTGCGCGGCGCCGGGGGAGCGGCGGACGCGATCGCCGCGAACTCCTGCTCGGCCCACGCCAGCTTGCCCTGCTGCTCGAGCAGCCCGGCGACGGCGTCGCGCAGGTCCACGAGCACCTCGACGTCCAGCGCGGCGTAGCGCAGCCACGGCTCGGGCAGGGGCCGGGTCGACCAGTCGGCGGCGGAGTGCTCCTTGGCCAGCACCAGCCCGAGCAGCTGCTCGATGACGGCGCCGAGGCCGACGCGCGGCAGCCCGGCCAGACGTGCGCCCAGCTCGGTGTCGAACAGGCGCGAGGGCCGCATGCCGACCTCGGCGAGGCAGGGCAGGTCCTGGCTGGCCGCGTGCAGCACCCACTCGACGTCGGTGAGCGCGGCACCCACCTCGCTGAGGTCAGGACAGGCGGCCGGGTCGATCAGCCAGGTGCCCGAACCGTCCCGGCGCAGCTGCACGAGGTAGGCGGCCTGGCCGTAGCGGTAGCCCGAGGCTCGCTCGGCGTCGACGGCCACCGGGCCGTTGCCGGCGACCAGCGCCGCCACGCACCGGCGCAGGGCGCGCTCGTCGGTGACGACGTCCGGCACGCCCTCGCGCGGGGCCAGCAGGGGGGTGGGCGGAGCGTCGGTCACAGCTCAACCGTAGGGGGTGCCCGGTGGGGCACCGCTCAGCTGACCACGCCGGCGCGCATCGACAGCATGACCATCTCGGCGCGGTCGCCGGTCCCCAGCTTGCGGGCGATCCGCGCCAGGTGGCTCTTGACGGTGAGGGCGGACAGCCCGAGGCTGACGCCGATCTCCTTGTTCGACCGGCCGTTCGCGACGTGCTGCAGCACCTCGACCTCGCGCCCTGACAGCTGCTCGCGCAGCGACCCGGTGGGCGCTGGCGCGCTGGGGGTGGACGCCCGGCCCGAGACCAGGAAGCACCGCGCGCCGGCGGTCAGCGCGGCCCGCACCGTGTATGGGTCCTCGAGGCAGGACAGCGCGATGCCGCGCTGCCAGCCGCGGCCGCGCAGGTCGGACAGCAGTGCCAGCCCAGACCCGTCGGGCAGCGTGACGTCGACGATGCACAGCTCGCGCGGGCCCATCGCCGCCGATCGCTGGCGAGCCTCGGCGACGGTGGCGGCCTGCACCACCTCGCGGGCGCCCAGCCCGCCCAGGGTGCGGCTCACCGACTCGCGCGGACCCAGCTGGCCGACCACCACCAGGGCCGTGAAGCGACCCGTGCGCGCCATGGGGGCCAGCCCCACCCGCTCGACGACTGCTGCCACGTCGTCTCCTCATGCTCGAGGACGGCGTGCTCCGCGGCCCGGCGCCGCGGTGGTCCCACCGTCCTGCGGGTCATCGGCAGGACGGGTCGCCACCTTGACCTCGGCTCGGCCGACGTCAGCCGACCTCGGGCCGGGTCTCAGCGGCGGCGGGCGGGCAGGGCGGTGACGCCCTCGGGCAGCGGCGGCAGGCCGGCGACGGTGCACAGCAGGTCCGACCACGCCCGCAGGTGTACCCCCAGGTCCGCCCCGAGGGGGGTCCACGACCCGCGCACCTCGATCTCGACGCTGGCCGGTCGGTCGGCCAGGGCCCCGAAGCTCTGCGACACCACGCGCGTCACGGTGCCGCCGTCCTGGGTGAACGGCGCGTCGTGCGAGGCGAGCGCGTCCAGCAACCACGACCAGCCCACCTCGCCGAGCATCGGGTCGGCGCCGAACTCGGGCTCGAGCTCGGCCCGGACGAACGTCACGGCCCGGAACATGCCGTCCCACGGCTCGGGCGCCTCGGGGTCGTGCAGCAGCACGAACCGCCCACTGGCCAGCTCGTCCGGCTCGTCGGCACCCGGCTGGGTGGTGCGGGCCAGGACGTCGGCGGTGAGCGCGACGGCGTACGGCGCGATCCGCTGGGGGGCGGGCACCTCGGTCAGGACGACCTCGGGACGCAGCCGCGCGGTGCGCAGCTGCTCCAGCGCGCGCGCGAAGGCCTCGGGTGGCCCGTCGCTGGTCGTGCGGCTGATCATGGACGCACAGTACGTCCGTGAGCACGGGCGCCGGGCGCGGCGCGCCGGGCCCCGGGCCGAGGCGGGACCGCAGGGGACCCGTAGCGTGCCCCCGTGCCACTGCTGCTCGCCCTGACGTCCAGCCTGATCTGGGGTTCGGCCGACTTCGTGGGCGGCCTGCTCTCGCGCACCCGTCCGGCGTACGCGGTCGTGGCGGGGTCGCAGGTGCTGGGCCTGCTCGCGGTCGGCCTGGTCGCGGTCGCGACGCAGGCGTGGACGGCCCCGACCGGCTGGCTGCCGTGGTCGGTGGCGGCGGGCCTGTGCGGGAGCGCGGGTCTGCTCTGCTTCTACGCCGCCCTGGGCAGCGGGGTCATGGGCGTGGTCTCGGCGATCGCCGCGCTGGGGGCGCTGGTGCCGGTGCTGGTCGGTGTCGGCCTGGGGGACCGGCCCGGCGGGCTCGCGGTCGGGGGCATCGCGCTGGCGGTGGCGGGGGCCGTCGCGGCGAGCGGGCCCGAGCTGTCGGGGGCGGCGCCGCCCCGCCCGGTGCTGCTGGCGGCCGCCGCGGGGGTCGGGTTCGGCCTGGCTCTGACGTTCATCGAGCGCGGTTCGCGCTACAGCGCGGTCATGACACTGACCGGGATGCGGTCGGTCAGCGTCGCGCTGTTCGTGGTCGCGGCCCTGGCGCTGCGCACGACAGGTGGGCTCGTCGTCCGCGACCTGCCGGCTCTCGCGGTGGTCGGGGTGGGCGACGTGGGCGCGAACCTGCTGTTCGCGCTCGCCAGCCAGCGCGGGCTGCTCAGCGTGACGGGGGTTCTGGGGTCGCTGTACCCCGTGGTCACCGTGCTCCTGGCCAGGGTGGTCCTGAACGAGCGCCTGTTACGGCTGCAGCAGGTGGGCGTGGTCGGCGCCCTGCTGGGCGTGGTCCTGGTGACGCTGGGCTGACCCGGCGCCGTGACACGATGAGCGGGTGACGTCGCCCGCACCGCTGCTGTCCGACTCGACGTTCCTGGCCGCGTGCCGGCGTGAGCCCGTGACCCGCCATCCCGTCTGGTTCATGCGCCAGGCGGGGCGCTCGCTGCCCGAGTACCGCGCACTGCGCGAGGGCATCTCGATGCTCGACTCGTGCGCACGCCCCGACCTGGTCACCGAGATCACGCTGCAGCCGGTGCGCCGGTACGGGGTCGACGCGGCGATCCTCTACAGCGACATCGTGGTGCCGCTCAAGGCGATCGGGGTCGACCTCGACATCGTCCCCGGGGTCGGACCCGTCGTGGCGCAGCCCTTCTCGTCGATGGGCGACCTCGACCGGCTGCCTGACCTGACCGTGGCCGACGTCCCGTACGTGGACCAGGCGATCCGCCAGCTGGTCGCCGAGCTCGGGTCGACGCCGCTGATCGGCTTCGCCGGCGCGCCGTACACGCTCGCGTCGTACCTGATCGAGGGCGGGCCCTCGAAGAACCACGAACGCACCAAGGCACTGATGTACGGCGACCCCGTTCTGTGGCACGCCCTGCTCGACCGGCTGGCCGGCATCGCCGGCGCGTTCCTGCGGGTGCAGGCGCAGGCGGGGGCCAGCGCCGTCCAGCTGTTCGACTCGTGGGTCGGCGCACTGCCGCTCGCCGACTACCGCGCCCTGGTCGCCCCGCACTCCGCGCGAGCGCTCGCGGCGGTCGCCGACCTCGGGGTGCCGCGGATCCACTTCGGGGTGGGTACGGGTGAGCTGCTCGCCGCGATGGGCGAGGCGGGCGCCGAGGTCGTGGGCGTCGACTTCCGGGTGCCGCTGGACGTCGCTTCGGCGCGGATCGGCCCGGCCCGGGCCGTGCAGGGCAACCTCGACCCGGCGCTGCTGTTCGCGCCCACCGAGGTCCTCGAGCAGCGCGTCCTGGCCACCGTCGAGGCCGGACGGGCGACACCGGGCCACATCTTCAACCTCGGTCACGGCGTCCCGCCGAACGCCGATCCCGGTGCGCTGCAGCGGGTCGTCGACCTCGTGCACTCGGCCGAGGTGGGCGCGGGGGACTAGACGGACGGCTGGGTGCGTCGACGCCGCAGCAGAACCGTCACGGACACGCCCACCAGTGCGGCCAGCACCCCGAACGGTAGGAGCGCACCGAGGACGCGCAGCGCGACGGCGACGCTGGCGAGCATGGCCTGCCAGCCACCGCGCAGCCCCTCGACGAAC
>JACMOY010000083.1 GCA_014377795.1 Actinomycetota bacterium
ACGGTCGCGTCGAGGACGCGGGCCTGGCGGCGCGCGGGCACTTCGCGATGTCGACCCGGACCCTGCGGGCCGTCATGTCGCGCGCGGGCGCCGACTGAGACGGCGTCAGCGCGTCGAGGCCAGAGCGCTCCGCGCCGTCTCGAGGACGGGCTCGGTGGAGCGGGCGGTGGCGCAGGCGAGGCCGAGCACCGACACCGTGACAAGGGCCACCGCCGCCGCCGCCGGTGCGGACCACCGGTGACGGGGTGCCCGCAGCAGCGCCTGCACCCGGTGGGGGACGTCCCCGCCGGTGGCGGCCAGGGCAGCGGACGTCGGACGGCGCGGGCCGGTGCGGGCCAGCGCCGCGTGGCCGATGGCCTCGGCGGTGGTGCGTCGGTCGCCGGTGCTCAGTGCCGCGTCCTCGTCGGCCCACCGCTCGGCCATCAGGCGGACGACGCCGGGCACCCGGCGCAGCGCCGGGTTGGCGACGGCGGACACCTCGGCGAGCTGGATCCAGAGGTGGTGGCGGTGCCGCAGGTGGGCGCGCTCGTGGGCGAGCAGGGCGGCGCGCTCGGCCGTGCTCAGGGCGGCGACCATGGCCGTCGTCACGACGACCCGGCCGCGCAGCCCGGCGACGGCGAAGGCCCGCGGCTCGATGTCGGCGAGGACCACGGGCTGGCCGTCGTCCGGGCCGAGCCGCCGGCACCACGTGTCGGCCAGCCACAGCTGGTGGCCCGCGCGCAGGGTGTGCACCGCAGCGGCCGTGAGCAGCGCCAGCACCGCGAACGCCACCGGCAGCCCCGCCTGCCAGGGCAGCGCCGTTGCGGACGGCAGCGCGGCGGGCGCCCAGTGGCCGAGCTCGGCCACCTCGCCGTCGTGCGCGAGGGCGGTCAGCGCGACGTCCGACAGGGCGAACCCGGTGGTCAGCGCGGCGGCCAGGCCGGCGGGCACGAGGGTGCGAACCGCCGTCGCCGGGTGCATCGCGGTGGCCAGGCGCCGCGGCGCCCAGCCCAGTGCCAGGCTCAGTGCCAGGGCCGCACCGACCAGGATCACGGCCGGTCCGTGGGCGGGACGTCGCCCAGCAGCGCGCGCAGCAGGTCGTCGTCGCCCGGCTCGAGCTCGGCGACGAACCGGGCGAGCACGTCGCTGCGCTGGCCCTCGCGGGCCAGCAGCCGTGCCATCTGACGGGCGGTGACGGCGGCGTTGATGCTCTGGGCCGGAGCAGCCAGTGCGTACGCGTAGCCACGGCCGTGGCGGCTGCGGACGAGAAAACCTTTGTCGCACAGTCGAACCAGGGTAGTCATTACCGTGGTGTAGGCCGCTGACCCGTCGAGTGACTCGAGCACCGACGCAACGGTTTGTGGCCCGGTGGCGCCGCTGACGGCGGCCAGCACCTCGTCCTCGAGGGTGCCCCGAGCTCGGCGTACGCCCACCGGTACCCCCTTTTGCTACTATCGCCTCAATAGTATCCGGCGCTACTGCGTCGCGTTCAGCGTAGGCGACCTGCTGGCCCAGAGAGGACCCCATGACCGACCTCAGCTACCTGCAGGCCGTGGTGATCGGCGCCCTGCAGGGGGTGACCGAGCTCTTCCCGGTGTCGAGCCTCGGCCACTCCATCCTGGTGCCGGCCTGGATCGGGGGGTCGTGGGGGCAGCTCGTGACCCAGAGCGGCAGCGGCGACTCGGGCAGCTCGCCCTACCTCGCGTTCATCGTCGCGCTGCACGTGGCCACCGCGGTGGCGCTGCTGGTGTTCTTCGCCCGCACCTGGGTCGAGGTGATCGGAGCGTTCTTCACCGTGCTGCGCACCCGCCGGGTCGAGACCTCGACCCAGCGGCTGGCGCTGCTCATCGTCGTCGCGACGGTGCCGGTCGGCATCACCGGCCTCGCCCTCGAGCACACGCTGCGGACGCTGTTCGCCAAGCCCCTCGCCGCGGCGATCTTCCTGACGGTCAACGGCGTCGTCCTGCTCGCCGGAGAGCGCCTGCGGCTGCGCTCGGTGGCGCTCGCCGACGTCCGCACCGCGACGGACGACGAGGCCGGCCGCCCGCTGGACTCGCTGGCCTACCGCGAGGCCGCCCTGATCGGCGTGTTCCAGACCTTCGCGCTGCTGGCCGGGATCAGCCGCTCGGGCATCGCGATGGTGGGCGGTCTGCTGCGCGGCCTCGACCACGAGGACGCGGCCCGCTTCTCGTTCCTGCTCGCGACCCCCGTGATCTTGGCGGCCGGGGTGCTGAAGCTGCCCAGCCTGTTCGGCCCGGCCGGCCAGGGCATCGGCGGCCAGGTGGTGGTCGGCGCCCTGGTCGCCGGGGTCGCCGCGTACGGCGCGGTCCGCTTCCTGACGCGATACTTCACGACGAGGACCCTGACGCCGTTCGCCGTCTACTGCCTGGTGGCCGGGGTGGCGTCGATCGTCCGCTTCGCCTAGAGGAGGCACCACGTGCGCGAACTGCTGGCCCGCCTGCTCGACCTGCCTCCGCTGCTCGTGCTCGCCCTGGTGGGCCTGCTCGTGTTCGCCGAGGACGCGCTGTTCGTCGGCTTCGTCATACCCGGCGAGACGGCAGCGGTTCTCGGCGGCGTCGCCGCCAGTCGGCACACGGTGCCCTTGGTGGCTGTGGCCGTCGTCGTCGTGGTGGCCGCCATCGTCGGCGACAGCGTCGGCTACGAGGTGGGCAAGCA
>JACMOY010000084.1 GCA_014377795.1 Actinomycetota bacterium
CGAGCGAGCCGCCCGCGAGGCGCTGGTCCTGCTGCTGCACCCGGTCCAGGTAGCTGCGTGACTTGCCGACCTCGGTCTCGAGCGAGCCGATCGTCGCGGCCATGGTGTCGAGCGCCTGCACCTTGAAGGTGTCGATCGCGTCCATCGTGGCGTAGATGTTGGCGAACGCGGCCTGCAGCTGCGGCAGCCCGATGGTCGCCTCCGCCGCCTGCTGCTGGATGCGCACCGAGTTGTCCTTGAGCATCGCCGACGTGCGCTCGATCATCGTCGAGGTCGTCGTGTTCAGGGCGGTGATCTGGTCGAGCACCAGCTTCTGGTTGCCCAGCGCCTGGGCCACGATGACCGCCGTCCGCAGCGCCGACACCGTCGTGGTCGACGCGCGGTCGACGCCCTTGACCAGCTCGAGGTTGTTCTTGATGACGACGTCGATCGCCAGGTAGTTCTGGATCGAGACGGCCAGCTGGATCAGCAGGTCCTGGTGCTTCTGGCGCACGTAGAACTGGACGTCGTCGCGCATCGCCCGCGCCCGGTCGGGGTCGGTGGCCTCGAGCTCGGCGACGTGGGCGGCCAGCCGCGCGTCCAGCCGCTCGGCGACGTACACGTACTGGTTGAGCCGGGCCATCGCGGCCCACAGCTCGCCCTTCTCCAGGTTCAGCGCCGCGTTGTCCTTGCGCAGCTCGTCCTGGCCGTCGCGCAGGGCGTGCAGGATCGCGTCCAGATGGCTCTGGGCGCTCTGGTACTTGCGGAAGTAGTCGTTGATCTTGTCGCCGAAGGGCAGCATGCCGAGGAGCTTGCGGGTGCCCTGGGCGCCCGAGGGGTCGAGGCCCTCGACGGTGCGGCGCAGCTCGACCAGGGTGGTGCCGACCTGCGAGCCGGACGCCAGGCCGCCCTCGGTGAGGGCGCGGACCGGCGAGGACAGCAGCCGGTTCGAGCTCTCGGCGGCGTGCCGGATGTCGGCGTCGCCCATCGAGCGCACGTCGCCGGCCTTGGCCGCGAAGTCCGGTGAGCTGGGTGCGGCCTTCAGCAGCGCCGACACGAAGTCTTCGACCCGGGCGTCCAGTGCGGGCAGCGCCGCGGGGTCGACCGCCGGCGCCATCCGCGGCGCGGCCGTCACGGCGACCGCCGACACGGGCGGGGGAGCGGTCAGTGTCAGCACCGACTCGACCGGCCCTGGTGGTTGCAGCGCCACGACCTGGGCGTCAGTGGGTGGCGGCTGGACGTCGCTCACGTGGTGGTCCCTCCTCGCGGGCGCCGTCCGGACGGACGGCGGCCTCGCCTCATGGACGTTCCGTCAACATACGCGGTTCCCTGCGCCCCGCGGGAGCGCTTCGCCGCCGCCGCACCGACATGCGCAATGGACGCGGGCGGGTGTGCGCTGAGCACGCGCGTGGCCCTGACCCGGAATCGCGCATGTCGCTGTGGACCGCGTCGTCGCGGTGCAGGTAACGGCACGACGCGATGCGTCGGCAGACCCCGGGGGCGGCGATGACCTCGGCACTAGTCTGGTGAGATGCCTGTTGACCTGCCCGCTCCCCGCGTCGGAGCGCTCGCCGAGACGGCGCCGCGCCCCTTGCGGCTGGTGCTCAACTGGGGTCGGCGCTACAGCCTGTGGGTGTTCAACTTCGGGCTGGCCTGCTGCGCGATCGAGTTCATCTCCGCGTCCATGGCCCGGCACGACTTCATCCGCCTGGGCGTGATCCCGTTCGCGCCGGGGCCGCGCCAGGCCGACCTGATGATCGTCTCGGGGACGGTCACCGACAAGATGGCGCCGGCGATCAAGCGGCTGTACGAGCAGATGCCCGAGCCCAAGTACGTCATCTCGTTCGGGGCGTGCAGCAACTCCGGTGGCCCGTACTGGGACTCCTACTGCGTCACCAAGGGCGTCGACCAGATCATCCCCGTCGACGTGTACGTCCCCGGTTGCCCGCCGCGGCCCGAGGCGCTGCTGCACGGCATCCTGAAGCTGCAGGAGAAGATCGCCGCCGAGTCGGTCACCGGTGCGTCGATTGCCGCCCGCCGGGCTCGGCCGATCGGCGCCGCCCAGGTGGTGCGCCCGCTGGTCGCCGCGAGCGACGGCGGACCGGTGCTGCCCGCATGAGCGCGATCGGCGACCCGGACGACGTCGCGCTGCGGCTGTCCGCGGCGATAGACGCAGGTGTGAGCGGCAGCGACGCGAACGGCACGGTCTGCCTGGACGTCGCGCCCGACCGGTGGCTCGACGCGCTGCTGGCGGCCCGCGACCACCTGGGGCTCGACCTGTTCGACTGGCTCTCGGCGGTCGACCAGCTGGACGCCGACCCGGCCGGCCTGGACGTCGTCGCGCACCTGGTCGACTCGACGTCGGGCAACGGCGCCGGGCAGGGGCTGGTGCGGGCCATGCTGCGCGCCCGGGTACCGGCGTCGGACCTGCGGGTGGCGAGCGCGACCGGCGGGTGGCGCGGGGCCGCGTGGCACGAGCGCGAGACCCACGAGATGTTCGGGCTGGACTTCGACGGCTTCGACGACGGCACCGGCCGCGGGCTGCGGCCCCTGCTGCTGCCCGACGGGTTCGAGGGCACGCCGCTGCGCAAGTCGTTCGTCCTCGCCGCGCGCGCCAGCAAGGCCTGGCCCGGCGCCAAGGAGCCGGGTGAGAGCGACGCGCACGCCTCGCCGTCGCGCCGCAAGACCCTGCCGCCCGGCGTCCCCGACCCCGCGTGGGGCCCGCGCGATGCCTGAGGTCCTCGACACCGTCGTGCGCGTCGTCGCGGTGCTGGCCGCGTTCCTGGTGCTGCCGCTGGCCGTCGGCCAGGCCGAGCACAAGGTGATGGCCCACATGCAGGGCCGGCTGGGCCCGATGTACGCCGGCGGGTTCCACGGCTGGGCCCAGCTGGTGGCCGACGGCGTGAAGTTCGTGCAGAAGGAGGACGTCACCCCCGCGGCCGCCGACGGCCGGGTCTTCCGCCTCGCGCCGGGAGTCGCGCTGGTGCCCTACCTGGTGGCGATGGCGGCGATCCCCCTGGCGCCCGGCGTCGTCGGCGCCGACCTGGACGCCGGGCTGCTGTTCGTCCTGGCCGCCAGCGCCGTCGCGGTGCTCGGCACCCTGATGGCCGGGTGGAGCAGCGCCAACAAGTACGCGCTGCTCGGCGGGCTGCGCACCGCGGCCCAGCTGCTGTCCTACGAGCTGCCCGTCGTGCTGGGCGCGAGCAGCGTCGCGATGGCCGCGGGGACGCTGTCGCTCACCGGCATCGGCGAGGCCTGGCGGCCGTGGTGGATGGTCTGGCAGCTGCCCGCCCTGGTCTGCTTCTTCGTCGGGGGCGTCGCCGAGCTGGCCCGGCCGCCGTTCGACATGCCGGTCGCCGACTCCGAGATCGTGTTCGGCCCCTACACCGAGTACACGGGGCTGCGCTTCGCGTTCTTCCTGCTCAGCGAGTACGCCGGGATCGTCGTCCTCGCGGCCATGACCACCGTGCTGTTCCTCGGCGGGTGGCACGGCCCGGGCCCGGACGGCGCGTGGTGGATGCTGCTCAAGACCGCGCTGGTCTCGGTGCTCGTGATCTGGGTGCGCGTCGCCTGGCCGCGGCTTCGCGAGGACCAGCTGCAGACCCTCGCCTGGAAGGTGCTCGTGCCCCTAGCCCTCGTCCAGCTCGTTCTCACCGCGGTCGTCGCCGTCGGGATCGCGTCGTGAGCTCGATCGTCCCCGGCCTGCTCAAGGGCATGGCCGTCACCGCCAAGACCCTGGCCCACCGCAGCCACACCGCCGAGTACCCGGACGTCGCCCCCGACCTGCCGCCGCGCAGCCGCGGGGTCATCGCGCTGCTCGAGGAGAACTGCACCGTCTGCATGCTCTGCGCGCGCGAGTGCCCCGACTGGTGCATCTACATCGACTCGCACAAGGAGACGCTGCCGGCCACCGCCGAGGGCGGGCGCGAGCGCACCCGCAACGTCCTCGAGCGCTTCGACATCGACTTCTCGCTGTGCATGTACTGCGGCATCTGCATCGAGGTCTGCCCGTTCGACGCGCTGCACTGGTCACCGGAGTTCGAGTACGCCGAGCTCGACATCCGCGACCTGATACACGACAAGGACCGGCTGGGCGCGTGGATGCCGACCGTGCCGCCGCCGGTCGCGGCCGACGCCTCCGCCGCGACCCCCAAGGAGGTCGCGGCCGCCCAGAAGCCGCCCCGGCGGCCGGCCGCACCACCGGCTCCGGCGTGAGCGCTCGCGACGTGCTGTTCGCGCTGCTCGGCGTGGTGGCCGCGTCGTCCGGGGTGCTCGCGGTGGTCAGCCGCCAGGTCGTGCACGCCGCGCTGTGGCTGGTCACCGCGCTCGGCGCGCTGGCCGGCTGCTACCTCGTGCTGGGCGCCGAGGTCGTGGCGCTGGTGCAGGTGCTGGTCTACGTCGGCGCGATCGTCGTCCTCGTGCTGTTCGCGCTGATGCTGACCCGGGCGCCGATCGGACGCTCGGCCGACCTCGACTCGCCCTGGCAGCAGCGGCTCGCCGCGGGTGTCGTCGCGGCCGGCACGACCGGGCTGCTCGCTGCCGTGCTGCTGACGGGGGTGCGCGGCCGGGTCGTCGACGTCGACGCCGCGCGCTCGGCGTCCCAGCCCCTGGCACGGTCGCTGTTCGGGTCGTGGGTGCTGCCGTTCGAGGTGCTCTCGCTGCTGCTGCTCGCCGCACTGGTCGCCGCCCTCGTCCTGTCGCGCGAGCGGACCGGCGCGCCCGAGCCGGACGCCGACTGATGCACCTGGCGCTCCCGGTGGTGCTCGCGTCGCTGCTGGCCGGCACCGGCGTCTACGGCGTCCTCGCCCGGCGCAACGCGGTGCTGGTTCTGGTGGGGGTCGAGCTGGTGCTCAACGCCGCAGCGCTGCTGCTCGTGACGTTCGACGCGGCGTACGGCGACGCCCTGCACTCTGGCCAGGTGCTTACTGTGTTCGTCGTCACGGTCGCCGCCGCCGAGGTCGGCGTGGCCCTGGCCGTGGTGCTGCTGCTGTTCCGCCGCCGCGGCGACGTCGACCTGCGCGGCGCCACCGCCCTGGCCGAGCTGCGGGACGCGCCGTGACCGCGCGCCTGGTGGTGGTGCTGCCCGCCCCCGCCGCCCTGGTCGGGCTGCTCGTGCCGCGCGGTGCCCGCCGGGCGGCCGCGTCGGTCGCCGTCCTCGGCACCGCGGGCGCCCTGGTGGCGGCCCTGGCCGAGCTCGCGGCCGGTGGTGTCGAGACCGGCATCACCCTGCTGGGCCCGGTGCCGACCGGCGCGGGCG
>JACMOY010000085.1 GCA_014377795.1 Actinomycetota bacterium
GGCCGGGCTCGAGCTGCTGGGCGGGCGGGCGATCGTCAACTCGGTGAACTTCGAGGACGGCGACGGGCCCGAGAGCAGGTTCGCCCGGGTGATGCCGGTGATCCGCGAGCACGGCGCCGCCGTCGTGGTCATGTGCATCGACGAGCAGGGTCAGGCGCGCACCGCCGACCACAAGGTGGCGGTCGCCAGCCGGACGATCGACACCCTGGTGCAGGAGTGGGGGATGGCGACGTCCGACGTCATGGTCGACACGCTCACCTTCCCGATCGCGACCGGCCAGGAAGAGACCCGTCGCGACGGGCTCGAGACCATCGAGGCCATCCGCGAGATCAAGCGGCGCTACCCCGACGTGCAGACCACCCTGGGCCTGTCCAACATCTCGTTCGGTCTGAACCCCGCGGCCCGGGTCGTCCTGAACTCGGTGTTCCTGCACGAGTGCCTCAAGGCCGGCCTGGACTCGGCCATCGTGCACGCGGCCAAGATCCTGCCGATGACCAAGATCGAGGACGAGCAGCGGCGGGTGGCGCTCGACCTGGTCTACGACCGGCGCCGCTGGGTGGACGACGACCGGGCCAGCGGGCAGCTCGAGTACGACCCGCTGCAGCGCTACCTCGACCTGTTCGAGGGCGTCGACGCGGCGTCGGTGCGCGCCACCCGCGCCGAGGAGCTCGCGCTGCTGCCGCTGGCCGAGCGGCTCGCCCGCCGGATCATCGACGGCGAGCGCAAGGGGCTCGAGGCCGACCTGGACGAGGCGTTGGCCGACGGGCAGAAGGCGCTGGACATCATCAACGACAACCTGCTCGAGGGCATGCGCGTGGTCGGTGAGCTGTTCGGCAAGGGCGAGATGCAGCTGCCGTTCGTGCTGCAGTCGGCCGAGGTCATGAAGGCTGCGGTCGCCCACCTCGAGCCGCACATCGAGGGCAACCCCGACGGCTCGGCCCGCCAGAGCAAGGCGACGATCGTCCTCGCGACGGTCAAGGGCGATGTGCACGACATCGGCAAGAACCTCGTCGACATCATCTTGACCAACAACGGCTACGAGGTCGTCAACATCGGCATCAAGCAGCCCGTGGGCGAGATCCTGCGCGCCGCCGAGGAGCACCGCGCGGACGCCATCGGCATGAGCGGCCTGCTCGTCAAGTCGACCGTGGTGATGAAGGAGAACCTGCAGGAGATGAACTCGCGGGGCATCTCGGCGAACCTGCCGGTGCTGCTCGGCGGGGCCGCGCTGACCCGCTCGTACGTCGAGGAGGACCTCGCCGAGATCTACCAGGGTCAGGTGCGCTACGCGCGGGACGCCTTCGAGGGCCTGCGGCTGATGGACGCCATCGCCAAGGCCAAGGCCAGCCCCGACCTCACCCTCGAGCAGGCGCTGCCCGAGCTGCGCAAGCGCCGGGTGCGGCGTCAGGTCTCGACCCCCGACCCGGACGCGGTCCCCGACACCGTTCGTTCGGACGTCTCGGTGGACGTCGAGCCGCCCGTCCCCCCGTTCTGGGGTTCGCGGGTGGTCAAGGGGATCGCCCTCGCGGACTACGCGGCGTACCTGGACGAGCGCGCCACCTTCCTGGGCCAGTGGGGCCTGAAGGGCGCGGGCGGCGACGGGCCGTCGTACGAGGAGCTGGTCGAGACCGAGGGTCGCCCGCGGCTGCGGATGTGGCTCGACCGGATCCACACCCAGGGGCTGATGGAGGCCGCCGTCGTCTACGGCTACTTCCCGTGCGTCAGCGAGGGCAACGACCTGGTGATCCTGCACCACGAGGGTGAGCTGGCCGGTACCGAGCGCACCCGCCTGACCTTCCCGCGCCAGCGGCGCGACCGGCGGCTGTGCCTCGCGGACTTCTTCGCCGCACGCGACAGCGGCCGCACCGACGTCATCGCGATGCAGCTGGTGACGATGGGCAACGCCGTCTCGGTCGCGGCCAACGAGCTCTACGCCGCGAACGCCTACCGCGACTACCTCGAGCTGCACGGCCTGTCGGTGCAGCTGACCGAGGGGCTGGCCGAGATGTGGCACGCGCGGGTGCGTGAGGAGCTCGGTCTGGCCAAGGACGACGACGCGGACCTGGCTGGCATCCTGGGGCAGGGCTACCGCGGGTCGCGCTACTCGTTCGGCTACCCGGCCTGCCCCCAGCTGGAGGACCGCGCCAAGCTGGTCGAGCTGCTGGACCCCGCGCGGATCGGTGTCGAGCTGAGCGAGGAGCTGCAGCTGCACCCCGAGCAGTCGACGGACGCGATCGTCATCCACCACCCCGAGGCCAAGTACTTCAACGCCACATGAGCGACTGGCCCGCCGCGATCCTTTGGGACATGGACGGCACGCTGGTCGACACCGAGCCGTCCTGGATCGCCGCCGAGTACGCGCTGGTCGCCGAGCACGGCGGCACCTGGTCGGACGCTCACGCGCACGCCCTGGTGGGGCAGGACCTGCTCACGTCGGGCGCCTACATCCGCGAGCACGGGCCGGTGCCGCTCGAGCCCGCGCAGATCGTCCAGCTGCTGCTCGCGCAGGTCGTGGCGGACCTGCGCCGGCACGTGCCGTGGCGGCCGGGCGGGGCCGACCTGCTCGGGCTGCAGGTGGCAGCCGGCGTGCCCGCCGCGCTGGTGACCATGTCGTACCGGCCGCTCGCGGACGCCCTGCTCGACGCCCTGCCCGAGGCCACCTTCAGCGCCGTCGTCACCGGTGACGCCGTCAGCCGCGGCAAGCCGCACCCCGAGCCGTACCTGCTGGCCGCCTCGATGCTGGGCCTCGCCCCCGGCGACTGCCTCGCCGTCGAGGACTCGCGCCCGGGCACGGCATCGGCCCTGGCGGCGGGCGTGCCGACCCTGGGCGTGCCGCACCTGGTGCCGCTGGACGAGGCGCCTGGCCAGGTGCTGCACCCGACCCTGGAGGGCCTGGACCTGGCCAGGCTGCGGGTGATGTTCGGCCGCTGACGCCGGGCGCGCTCAGTCGCTGGTGATCGCCCGCAGCACGTCCAGCCGGCTCGCCCGCCACGCCGGCAGCAGCGAGGCGATGACCCCCACGACGCCGGCGAGCACGAAGGTGAGCAGCACCTGCGCCCAGGGCACGGCCAGCGTCCCCAGCCCCTGGCCCGACAGCACCCGCTGCAGCAGCACGCCGAGGGTCAGGCCGAGGGCGGTGCCGAGGACGGCCCCGAACAGGGCGGTGACGACCGACTCGACGGTGATCGTCAAGCGCAGCTGCCGCCGGGTCATGCCCACCGCCCGCAGCAGCCCGATCTCGCGGGTGCGTTCGAACACCGACAGGGCGAGGGTGTTCACGATCCCCAGCGCCGCGATCACCACCGACAGGGCCAGCAGGACGTAGACGATGGCCAGCAGCTGGTTGATCTGCGCGGCCTGGGCGTCCTTGAACTGCTCCCGGTCCTGCACCGAGATCACCAGCTGGGGCTTGACCAGCGAGGTCAGCTCGGCGCGCACGGCGTCGGCGCTGGCCCCAGCAGCGACCGTGACCAGCGCCGAGAACGTCGTCTGGTAGGCCGTCGGCACCGCGGTGGCGTACAGAGCCAGTGGCACCAGCAGGTCGCTGCCGACGATCTGGGAGTCCTCGAAGACCGCGCCCACGCGCAGCCGCTGGGCGGGCAGCACACCGACCCGGGCCGAGAGGGTGTCGCCGACCGTCAGACCCTGAGCCTTCGCCAGGGATGTCGACACGGCCAGCTGCCCGGCGTCCACGCTGGACAGGGCGCCGGCGGTGACCGTGAGGTCGACCGCCTCGGCCACCGCCCGGCCCGACACGGCCGCGCCGGACGTCGTGGCGGACGTCGGGCCCGAGCCCAGCGCGACCGGGACCGAGGCGGTGGCCACCACCTGGCCGACGCCGGCGAGCCGGGCGGCGTCGCGCGCCACCGAGACGGGGAACGGTGAGGTGCCGCCCGAGAGGATGAAGTCGGCGCGCAGCCGGGTGTCGACCAGCCCGTCGACGGAGGCCCGGGTCGAGGCCGCCAGCACCGAGAAGGCCGACACCAGGGCGAGCCCGATCATCAGCGAGATGGCCGTGGTCGCCGTCCGGCGCGGGTTGCGCAGGGTGTTGTCGCGGGCCAGGCCGCCGATCGTGCGCGACAGCGCGACGAACGGGACGGCGAGGACGTGGATGACCGGCCGCGACAGCAGGGGTGCGGCGACGACGAGCCCGAAGAAGGCCAGTGCGGCACCCAGGCCGAGCACGATGCCGGCGCTCTTGCCGTCGAGGACGAGCACGGCGTAGGCCATCGTCGCGGCGCCGACGGCGAGCAGGGTGGTGCCGATGACGGCCCGCAGTCTCAGGCTGCGCTCGGGGATGGCGACGTCGTCGCGCATCGCGGCGACGGGCGCGATCCGCGCGGCCCGCAGCGCCGGCAGCGTCGCGGACGCGGTCGTGACGACCAGACCGATCAGCAGGCTGACCACCACGGTGCGGGTCTGCACCGGCAGGCCGCCGCTGATGTCGACGCCGAACGTGCGGATGAACGCCAGCAGCCCCGCCGCCAGCCCCAGCCCGACGAGCAGCCCGAGCGCGCCCCCGGCCAGGCCGACGACGGCTGCCTCGCCGAGCACGACGCGCATCACCTGCCGGCGGCTCGCGCCGACGGCCCGCAGCAGCGCCAGCTCGCGCGTCCGCTGGGCGACCAGCATCGAGAACGTGTTGGCGATGATGAACGCGCCGACGAACAGGCTGACCCCGGCGAACACCAGCAGGAAGGTGTTGACGAAACCGAGCCCGCTGGCGAACTGCTGCCGTCGCTCGGCCGAGTAGGTCTGGGCCGTGATCGCGGTGACCCCCGCGGGCAGGGCGGACGTGACGCGGTCGCGCAGCACCTGCTGGCTCACCCCGGTGTCGGCCCGGACCGTGATCTCCTGCACCGTGCCGTCAGCGGCGAACCACCGCAGCGCCGACGCCCGGTCGACGACGACGAACGTGGCGCCGGCCGAGCCGCTGGCGAACTGCACCTCACCGACGATCGTGACCGGTTGGACGGCACCGGCCACGACCAGGCTGGTGCGGTCGCCGATGCGCAACCCCGACGTCGTCAGCGTCGAGCTCTCGACGGCCACCTCCGTTCGGGACGTCGGACCGCGCCCCCTCACCAGCGGGAGCGCGGGGTCGTCGGCGCGGAAGTCGAAGCCGAACGAGGGAGCGCCGCCGTTGCGCACGGCGGTGCCGTCGCGACCGACGAGCACGGCGGTGCCCTGCAGCGCGGGGTGGGCGCGCCGCACGCCGTCGACGGCCGCGATCCGGTCAGCCA
>JACMOY010000086.1 GCA_014377795.1 Actinomycetota bacterium
CCGCCGCGCGCGGCCCCCCCGGGCCGGGCCGGGGGCTGGGGGGGGGGCCCGGCGCACTCCCCCCGGCACCGCCCGCTGCGCGACCTGGTGAGCGGGTGCCCCGACGTCCTGCTCGCGGCGGGCCCGTGCTGGGCGCTGAGCCCGCTCGTGGTCGCACAGGTGCTGCCGCCCGGGGTGCTGTTCGACGTGGTGGTCGTCCTCGAGGCCTCGTCCGTGCCCGTGGCCGAGGCCGTGTCGGCCATCAGCCGTGCCCGCCAGGTGGTGCTGGTCGGCGACAGCCGCCAGCTGCCGCCGTCCGGTGGGCTCGCCTCGGTGCTGGACGCCGGGTCGGCCGTGCTGCCCGTGGTGCACCTGGACCGCGACCACCGCTCGTGCGACGAGCGGCTGATCGCCTTCGCCGACCAGCAGGTGTACGGCGGGCAGCTGGTCACCGTCCCCGGTGCGGTCGGTGCCGACGTCCTGCACCTGGAGCAGGTCGAGGGCACCGGTCCGGTCCCGGTGGGCGCCGAGGCGGTCGAGAGCACCGAGGCCGAGGTCGACCGCGTCAGCGACCTGGTGATCGCGCACGCCCGGCGCCGCCCGCACGAGTCGCTCGGCGTCATCACGGTGACCCGGCGGCACGCCGCCCGCATCCAGGACGCGCTGCGCCGCGAGATCGCCGTCCAGCCCGACCACGCCACCCTCGCCGGGTTCTTCGCCGACGACCGGCCCGAGCCCTTCTTCGTCAAGGACCTCGAGCGGGTGCAGGGCGACGCGCGCGACGCCGTCGTGCTGACGATCGGGTTCGGACGCACCCCGCACGGGCGGGTCCTGCACCGGTTCGGCCCACTGACGCAGGACGGCGGTGAGCGCCGGCTCACCGTCGCGACCACCCGCGCCCGGCGCCGGATGACCGTCGTCAGCTCGTTCGGCGCCGACGACCTCGACCCGGAACGGCTCACCACCCCGGGCGCGCGGATGCTGCGCGACCTGCTGGCGCACGCGGCCGCCGGCGGGCCGCCGGCCGCTGCTGGTCCTGCGTCGACCGACCCGCTGATGACCGATCTGGCCACCCGGCTACGCGCGCAGGGGCTGGTCGTCCGCGAGGGCTACGGCACCTCCAGCGGCCGCATCGACCTGGCCGTCGGGGTGGACGACGGCACCGACCGGCTGCTGGTGGCCGTCGAGGGCGACGGGCCGGCGTACGCGGCGATGGCGACGACCCGCGAGCGCGACCGGCTGCGGGTGCAGCACCTGCAGCGGCTCGGCTGGACGCACCTGCGCGTGTGGTCGACCGACGTCTTCCGCGACCCCGCCCGCGAGGTGGCCCGCGTCCGCGCCGCCGTCCACGCCGCCGTCCGGGCTGCCGCGCCAGTCGGGCCGCCGGCGTCGCAGACCCAGGCGAGGCCGCCCGCCCGCACCCGGGAGGACGCCCACGACCGGTGGCTGCTCGAGCAGCGCCCCCCACACTGGGACTGACCGCCGTGGGCACCCGGCGTGACAACGGCTTCAGCCATCAAAAGACATGGCCCTGGACCAGTGTCACCATTCCAGAGCGGGCACGGCACCGAGGGCTCCACGACGACTGACGACGGCAGGCAATGATGATCACCTCACCGCGATCGCAGGGGCCGCGGTCGCCCGCCCGCGCCCGCGCCGCCGTGGTTGAGGGCGGGCCCTGGGTCGACCCGGCCGTGCGTGGCCTGCTCGAGGCGGTGGCGGCCCTGTGCGAGGCGCCCCTGGTGGTGGTCGAGCTGACCGACCCGGGCCTGCTGGACGGCAACCGGGTGGTGGTCTCCGACGGGCGGCTCGACGTCGCGGTGAGCAACGAGCTCGTGCGCCGGGCCTGCGACCAGGCGGTCGGCGCCGCTGCACCCGTGGTGGTGCACGACGAGCTCGAGAGCGACGCGCGGGCCTGGCTCGCCGTGCCGGTGCGCGACGAGCAGCAGCGGGTGCTCGGAGCCCTGTGCCTGGTCGACAGCGTGCCGCGCCGGTGGTCACCGGGTCAGGTCCAGGGAGTGCAGCGGATCGCCGACTCGGTGGCCCTGCGGGTGGCCTCGCTGCAGGCTCGCGAGGACACCTCCCGTTCGCAGCTGCGCGCCCAGGCCGTGTTCGAGACGTCGATGGACGCCATCGTCCTGATGGACGGTGACGGACTGCTCGTCGACTGCAACGACGCCGCCCGCGAGCTGTTCGGCTGGGCCGCGGGCGAGGCCATCGGCGCCTCACTGGGCTTGCTCGTGATCCCCGCGGACGAGCGTGAGAACCACCGTCGGGGGCTGGCGAGGCACCTGGTCGACGGCCTCACGAGGATGACCGGACAACGGGTGCGGACGACGGCGCTGCACTCGGGCGGTGGGCTGCTGCCGGTCGAGGTGACCGTCACCAGCTGCGGCACGCCCAGCCACCCGCTGTTCGCGGGTCACATCCGCGACCTGCGCCCAGAGCAGGCGCTGCGCGAGGAGCGGGACGGGGCCACGGCGCTGTTCCAGACGATGGTCGAGGGCCTGCCGGCCGCCATGTACCTGGTCAGCATGGACCGGTCGCAGACCCGGTACCTGGGTCGCCAGCTGGAGTCCTGGATCGGCCACCCGCGCGAGCAGTGGCTGTCCGACCCGGACGCCTGGGCGTCGGCCCTGCACCCCGACGACCGCGACGCCGTCCTCGCGCGGGTGGAGCAGTCCACCGCGACCGGCGAGCCGCTGCTGAGCGAGCACCGGTTCGTCACGGCGACCGGCGGCGTCGTGCGGGTCAGCGTCCAGGAGAGCACCGTCTTCGGCGCGGGCGGCGAGCCCACCGGCCGGCTCGGCGTCATCACCGACGTCACCGCCGTGCACGACGCCGCCCGGCAGGTCGAGAGCGCCCATCGGCAGGTCGAGGCGGTGCTCGCGGCCGCGCCGATGGCGTTCTTCGCCGTCGATGCGGCCGGCGTCTTCACCCACATCGAGGGCAGCGCGGTCGGCTTGGTCGGGCTCACCCCCGAGCCCTTCCTGGGCCGCACCGTCGCCGAGGCCGCCCCGGGTCAGGGTGAGCTGGTCGCCGTGATCGGGCGGGCCCTGGCCGGTGAGGTCTTCACCGCCGTCCTGGCTCTGGGCGAGCACCACTTCGAGATCAGCCTGGGGCACACGCGCGACGACGGCGGGAGGATCAGCTCAGTGATCGGCGTCGCGGTCGACGTCACCCATCGCACGCTCGCCGAGCGCACGGTGAGATACCAAGCCACCCACGACGCCGTCACCGGGTTGCTCAACCGCGCGGGGCTGCTCGCCCAGGTCGACGCGGCGCTCGAGGCTGCGGTCGCGGACGGCGGCCAGGTCGCCGTAGCGGTGCTCGACATCGACCGGTTCCGCTCCGTGAACGACTCGTTCGGCCACGTGGCGGGCGACGAGGTGCTGAGCTCGATCAGCGCCACCCTCACCCAGGCGCTGCTCGCGGCGCAGTCGCCCGCGCAGACGGTGCTGGGGCGCCAGGGTGCCGACGAGTTCGTCCTGGTGATGGACGGTCCAGGCACCGGTCACGACACGGCCGCCGCCCTGGTGGGCTCTCTGCTGGCGGCCCTGGCCGGCACGCCCGCGGTGGTCGGCACCGGGCTGCGCGAGGTCGAGTTCGCCGTCAGCGCGACCGCGGGCCTGAGCATCTACCCGGTGGACGCCACGAGCTCCGAGGAGCTGCTCGCCCACGCCGACCTCGCGACGTACGAGACCAAGCGCACCGACCGCGGCGGGATCGGTGACTACGACCCCGTGCTGGACCGCAGCCGGTCGCGGCTGTCGATGACCGCGCGGCTGCGGCGGGCGATCGAGGCCCGGCAGGTCACCGCCGCCTTCCAGCCCATCGTCGACCTGGTCGAGGCGCCGGCGCGCGGCCGGCCGATCTGTCGATCGGTCGAGGCCCTCGCCCGGTGGACCGACGACGAGCTCGGGGTCGTCAGCCCCCTGGACTTCATCGACCTGGCCGAGGACACCGGCCTGATCGTCTCGCTGGGGCGGCTGATGCTCGAGCGCACCTGCGAGCAGCTGGCCCGGTGGCGAGCGGACGGACTGCAGCTGGGTGCGGCGGTCAACGTCTCGGTGGCCCAGCTTCGCTCGCCGACGATGCTCGACGACCTGGACGCCGCGCTCGCCGCCCACGGCATCTCGCCGCAGGACCTGTCGATCGAGCTCACCGAGTCGGCGGCCATGCAGGGCCAGGACCTGGTGCTGGCCGCGACCCGCGAGCGCGGGGCGCGGGTGGCGACCGGCGACTCCGGCACCGGGCACTCCTCCCTGGCCCGCCTGCGCGACCTGGTCGTCGACCTGGTCATGCTCGACCGCTCGTTCGCCGCCGCGCTGCCCGGCCCGCGCGCCCGCAGCCTGATCTCGGCCTTCGTGGCCATCGCCGAGGCGCTCGACCTGAGCACCGTCGCCGAGGGGATCGAGACGCCTGAGCAGCGGGACTGGCTGCGTGCGGCG
>JACMOY010000087.1 GCA_014377795.1 Actinomycetota bacterium
CGTCGCCATCCTGGACGGTCGCCTGCCCGACGGGTCGGGCATCGACGTCTGCCGCGAGGTGCGCTCGCGCCACCCCGAGATCGCGGCGCTGATCCTCACGTCCTACGACGACGACGAGGCACTGTTCGCCGCGATCATGGCCGGCGCCGCCGGGTACGTCCTGAAGCAGATCCGCGGCAACGACCTGGTGGACGCCGTGCGTCGGATCGCGGCCGGGCAGTCGCTGCTCGACCCGGCCGTGACCGAGCGGGTGCTCGACCGGCTGCGCTCAGGCCCCACCCGCGACGACGCCCTGGCACCCCTGACCGACCAGGAGCGCCGGATCCTCGAGCTCATCGGCGAGGGCCTGACCAACCGCCAGATCGCCGAGCGGATGTTCCTCGCCGAGAAGACGGTGAAGAACTACGTGTCCTCGCTGCTGGGCAAGCTGGGCATGCAACGACGCACCCAGGCCGCCGTCTTCGCGAGCAAGCACCCCTCGACCTGAGTGCGCACGCTGACCGAGAACGACCTGCGCAGCGTGCTGCGTCGCCTGCCCGGGGTGCCGCGCGTCGTAGCGGGCGGCAACGGCGCCACGCCCCGCGCGCTGCTGGGGGTGCTCGACGCCTGCGTGCCGACGTACCGCCTGTTCGCGCTCAACGCCCACGTCGGCGCCGTGCCCACCCGCCCGGAGGTGGTGCACGAGACGCCCTTCGTCGGCCCCGGGGTGCGACACAGCCCTTCTCTGTCCTACGTCCCGGCTCGCTTGTCGCTGGTGCCCCGGCTGTTCACCAGCACGCTGGTGCCGGACGTCGTGTGCGTCAACGTGGCGCCACCGCACGACGGCGCGCTGTCGCTCGGCACCGAGGTCAACGTGCTGCCGGCCGCGATCGAGGCCTGTCGCGCGCGGGGCGGACTGGTCCTCGCCCAGGTGAACCGGCACGTTCCCTGGACCTACGGCGACGGGCGGCTGGACCCCGACCTGGTCGACTACGCCATCGAGGCCGACGAGCCGCTGGACCAGCCGGCGACGGCCCCGCCGGACGACGCCGCCACCCGGATCGGCGAGCTCGTGGCCGCCCGCGTGCCGGACGGGGCGACGCTGCAGCTGGGGATCGGCACCGTGCCGGACGCGACGCTGGCCGGTCTGCTGGGTCGGCGCGGGCTGCGGCTGTGGACCGAGATGTTCTCGGACGGCGTCCTCGAGCTGGACCGGGCGGGAGCCCTGGACCCCGAGGCGGTGCTGACTGCCTCGTTCCTGCTGGGGTCGCAGCAGCTGTACTCGTGGGTCGACCGCAACCCCCGGGTCCAGCTGCTGCGCACCGAGACGACCAACGCGCCGGCCCGCATCAGCGAGCAGCGGTCGATGACCTCGATCAACACGGCGCTGCAGGTCGACCTGTTCGGCCAGGCGAACGCCTCGCGGATCCGGGCGCGCATCCACTCCGGCTTCGGCGGCCAGACCGACTTCGTGGTCGGCGCGCTGCACGCCGTGGGCGGCCAGGCGCTGATGGCCCTGCGCTCGTGGCACCCGCGGGCGGACGTCTCGACGGTCGTCGCTCTCGTCGACGAGCCGGTGACCTCGGTGCAGCACACCGCGATCCTCACCGAGCAGGGCACCGCCGAGATGTTCGGGCACGACGAGCGCGCGCAGGCCGAGCACCTGATCGAGCGGGCTGCGCACCCGCGGGTGCGCGAGGAGCTGCGCGAGCAGGCGGTCGCCCTGGGGCTGCGGCGCTCCGGAGCAGGCCGCCCCACGACGGGACGGGTCGAGCCTTCCGGCGGCCCAGCAGGGGACGTTGGTCCCTAGGGCCGCGCACCGGCCCGCGTCAGGATCGAGGCGTCCCGAGGTGAGGGGCACCGACGAACTGGAGACGATCATGAGCACCACCGGCAAGGCCAGCAGGCACCAGCAGCCCGTCCTGCGCGTCGACGACCCCTTCCTGGCCGAGCCGACGGTCGAGGAGACCACCCGGCACCGCGCCTACCGCTACACCCTCGCCGCGATCCGTCTCAGCCTCGGTTGGGTCTTCGTGTGGGCGTTCCTCGACAAGATGTTCGGTCTGGGGCACGAGACACCGAACGCAGGCGCCTGGATCAACGGCGGCAGCCCGACCGCCGGGTTCCTCGGCAAGGCCACCGTCGGGCCCTTCGCGAGCGCCTACCAGTCGATCGCCGGCGACACCTGGGTCAACATCGCCTTCATGTTCGCCCTGGCGGCGATCGGGGTGGCCCTGATGCTCGGCATCACGATGCGGCTGGCGGCTGCAGGTGGCGCCGTGCTGCTGGTGATGATGTGGACCGCGGTGCTGCCGCCGGACAACAACCCCTTCATGGACTACCACCTCATCGACGCCCTCGTCCTGGTGGTGCTGGCCCTGACCGGCGCCGGGCGCACTCTGGGGCTGGGACGGCGCTGGGAGCGCATCTCGGTGGTCAACCGGCACGGGATCCTGCACTAGCCCCCGGACCCCGTGCGGCCCGTCACCCGTCCAGGGTGGCGGGCCGATCGGCTGTCTGCGCGCAGCGGCACGCGCCACGACACGACCGTGCCGCCCCCGGGCGCCGGTCGTGCCTCGAAGGTCCCACCCCGGGCCTGCGCACGCTCGCGCATGTTGCGCAGCCCGCCCTTGCAGACGTCTGCGGGGATTCCCGCGCCGTCGTCGGTGACGGTGAGCAGCAGGTCGTCGTCGGCCCGCACCCGCACCTCGACCCGGCCGGCCCCTGCGTGTCGCGCCACGTTCGACAGCGCCTCGCTCAGCACGGCTAGCAGCTGCAGCCACAGGTCAGGTGGCACCAGGGCCTCGACCGGACCCTCGATCACCAGTCGCGGGCGCAGCTTCAGCGCGGACTCCGCCTTCGCGACGACGGCGGTGAGCTCGGCCCGCAGGTCGGCACCGGAGTC
>JACMOY010000088.1 GCA_014377795.1 Actinomycetota bacterium
CAACGCGTCCTGCACGACGAGGAGCATGAAGACCGATGGTCAGTCCGCATCGACGAACCCACCGGCCGGCCCGTCTTCGACCCACCCATCTGGACCGGCCGACGCGGGGTGCCCCTGCCGCACCTGTGGTCACCTGACGGATGAGGCGCGCCGTCGGCCCTCGCCGGCCATGCCCCCGATGTGGGTCTGAATGGTGCGAAGGTCGTCCCCCGTCTCAAGGTGCCCGTCATCGCCGCCGATGGCCGACCATGGCGCCCTGGTCGGATCGAGCGCGTGACGTCGCGCTCGCGCGCACGGCGGAAGCATCGACCGGGGGAGCGGCCCCGCCGTCGACCGACGCCGTCCTGGTCCCGAGGAGCGAGTACGCGCGTCTGCTCCATGACGTCCGGGTCGCCGATGACAGGCTCGCCGAGGCTCAGAACCGGTTCCAGCGCCTGGTCGAGACGATGCCCGGTGTGGCGTACATCGCCCAACCGGGCGAGGACGGTGAGTGGCTGTACATCAGTCCCCGGCTGGTCGAGCTGCTCGGCTACGAGCCGGCTGAGTGGCTGGCCGACCCGACAGCGTGGATCGGACTCACCCATCCCGAGGACCGCGAGCGGGTGCTCGCCGACGAGTGGCAGTGGAGCCAGCGGACCGGCGGTGTTCACACCGCCGAGTACCGGATCCTCGCCAGTGACGGCGAGTACCGGTGGATCCGGGACGCCGCGACGGCCCGCCCGGGCCACGGGCCCGACGCCAAGGCGCTGTGGTTCGGCGTCCTCTCGGACGTCACCGAGTCGAAGGAGGCGCAAGCGGCGTCACTGCGCAGCGAACAGCTGCTGCGGTCAGTTCTGGAGACGGCGGAGGACGCGTTCGTGGCGCTGGACGCGCACGGAGCCGTGATCGAGTGGAACCGCCGCGCCGGCCTGGTCTTCGGTCGAGCCCGTGAGGACGTCCTCGGGTGCGACCTCGTCACCCTGATCACTCCGCACCGGGTGCGTCCCAGCGACGCGCTGCGTTTACATGAGCTGCTGAGCACCGGCTCGGTCGACGCGCCGGCGACGCGGGAGGAGATCACCGCCGTCCGCGCCGACGGCACCGCGTTCCCGGCTGAGGTCACGGTGTGGTCGACCGGTGTCGGTTCTTCCGTGCGGCACAACACCTTCATCCGCGACATCACCGAGCGCACCCAGCTGCGCGACGAGCTGAAGACGTTGGCCTTCCAGGACGACCTGACCGGGCTGGCCAACCGGACGTCGTTCTGCGGTCACCTCGAGCGGGCGCTGCGCAGGGACGATGCGGACGCATCGACTGTCGCCGTTCTGTTTCTCGACCTGGACGACTTCAAGACCGTCAACGACAGCCTCGGCCACCCCGCGGGCGACGAGGTGCTGCGCGTCGTCGCCGACCGGCTACGCACACTGGTGCGACCCACCGACACCATCGCGCGCTTCGGGGGTGATGAGTTCGCGGTGCTGCTGCGCGCCGTCGCCGGCCCGGAGGAGGCGACGGCGGCCGCGGGCCGCCTGAGCTTGATGTTGCGTGACCCGTTCATGTTGCAGGGCCGGCGCATCGTCGTCAGCGTGAGCGTCGGCGTGGCCCTCGCGGGGACCCACGAGGGCGCTTTGGTGACGGCGCTGCTGCGGGACGCCGACGCGGCGATGTACCAGGCCAAGCGCTCGGGCAAGAACACCTGCGTGGTGTACGACCCGTTGATGCATGTCCAGGCTCTGGCCCGGCTCAACCTCAAGGCGGACCTCGAGACCGCCGTGCTCCATGGCGAGCTGTTCCTGGTCTTCCAGCCGTACTTCGCCGTCGCGGGCGGCGCCCTGGTGGGCTTCGAGGCCCTGGTCCGCTGGCAGCACCCGACCCGCGGCCTGGTCGGCCCTGCGGACTTCATCCCGCTCGCCGAGGAGACCGGCCTGATCCACCCGATCGGGGAGTGGGTGCTGCAGGAGGCCTGTCGGCACGCGACTGCCTGGCCCGCGGCCCCGGTGGGCGGTCGCCGTCCGACGATCAGCGTCAACGTCTCAGCGGTGCAGTTCCAGGATCCCGACCTGATCGCCACGGTGTCAGCAGCGTTGCGCGACACCGGGTTGGACCCACACCGGCTGGTCGTCGAGATCACCGAGGGCGTGCTGCTGCACAAGGTCGACCAGGTCGTCACCCGGCTGCACGCGCTGCGCGAGCTGGGAGTGCGCATCGCCATCGACGACTTCGGCACCGGCTACTCGTCGCTCAGCTACCTGCAGCACCTGCCGATCGACGTCCTGAAGATCGACAAGTCCTTCGTCGACCAGCTCGGGCTCGGCGCGGACGACTCGTCGATGGCCAAGGTCGTCATCCACATCGCGCGCACGCTGGGCTTGCAGGTCGTCGCCGAGGGGGTGGAGCGCCGCGAGCAGCACCAGGCCCTCGACCGGCTGGGCTGCGATCTCGCCCAGGGATACCTGCTCGCCCGTCCGCTCGTGGCAGGTGACGCGGCCACCCTGTGTGCCGGCCCCCTGCCCTAGGCGAACAGCTCGCCGGCGCACTCCGCGAACGCGGCCGTGTGCTGGTCGACGTCCGCCTCGGTCGTGGCCGGACTGATCAACGCCATGTTGTGGAACGGGGTGAGCAGCAACCCGCGGTTGAGCGCGTGCAGGTGCAGGTACTGCTGCAGAGCGAAGTCGTCCGCAGCCGCCGCCTCGGCGCCGTCCCGCGGCGCAGTGCGGGCGAACGCGTACTCGGCGCGGCACCCGATGCGGGTGACGTGCCACGGCGCGCCCGTCGCGTCGAGGACGCCCTGGACGCCGTCGGCCCAGCGCTGCGCCAGGGCGATCATTCGCTCGAAGGCGTCATCGGTGAGCACCTCGGTCATCGTCGCCCGCACGGCTGCGAGCGACAGGGCGTTACCGGCGAGGGTGCCACCGATGCCGCCGACGTCGACGTCCTCGAGGTCGACGCTGCGCTGGATGCGGTCGCTGAGCTCCTGGGTCAGGCCGAACGCCGCGGCCGGCACGCCGCCGCCGATCGTCTTGCCGACCACCACGACGTCGGGGCCGAGCCCCCAGGCGGCCGTGCAGCCGCCGGGCCCGGCGCACAGGGTGTGCGTCTCGTCCATCACGAGCAGTGCGCCGTGCTCGGACGCCAGGCGCCGCAACGCCTGGTGGAACCCGGGGTCAGGCAGCACGATGCCGATGTTCGTCATCGCCGGCTCGAGCAGGATGCAGGCCACCTCGCCGGTGGCCAGAGCCACCTCGAGCGCCGGCAGGTCGTTGAAGGGCACCACCAGCGTCGTCTCCGACGGCGGCACCGGGGGGCCGATGTTGCCGCGCCGGGGCACCACCGCGCCGTCCTCGAGCGTCGCGAACGTCTCGTCGACCGTGCCGTGGTAGCACCAGTCGAACACCAGCACCTTGGATCGACCGGTCACGTGCCGGGCGTAACGGATCACGTGCCGGTTCGCGTCGGTCGCCGAGAGCGTGAACTGCCACTGCGGCAGGCCGAACCGGCGCGCTAGCTCGGCCGCGGCGATGGGCGCGTCAGCGGTCGGCAGCATGGCCGTGATGCCGCGGCCGGCCTGATCCCTCACTGCAGCAACGGTTGCGGCTGGCGAGTGCCCGCTCATGGCGCCGGTGTCGCCCAGACAGAGGTCGACATGGTCGATGCCGTCGACGCAGGTGAAGTGCGCACCCTGAGCGGACTCGACGTAGACCGGGTAGGGGCCGGGCCACTTCACCATCCACGACATCGGCACCCCGCCGGGCATGTTGCGTCGGGCCTGCGCGTGCAGTGCCGCCGAGAGCGGACGCGCCTCGACGAACCGGCGCACCTCGCGGTCATGCAGCTCGGCGAGTCGCGCGCGGTCGACCCCGATCGTGGCCGGCTCGGCGCTCATCGGGCGGCGATGGCGTCCGCGAGGACGTCGAGCGCCTCACGCAGCAGGGCGTCGTCGATCACCAGCGGCGGCAGCAGCCGCAGGACGTTGCCGAACGTCCCGCAGGTGAGCGTGACGACCCCGGCCCGGTGGCAGGCGGCGCTGATCCGCGCGGCCTCGGCGGCGTCCGGCTCGGTGGTGCCGGGCCGCACCAGCTCGATCGCCACCATGGCACCGCGGCCGCGGACGTCGCCGATCTGCGGGTGCTCGACCGCCAGGGAATGCAGGCGCGACAGCATCACGTCGCCGATGGCCTGCGCGCGGGTGGGCAGGTCGTCCTGCGCCATGGCCGAGATGGCGGCTAGGGCTGCCGCGCAGGCGATCGGGTTGCCGCCGTAGGTGCCGCCGAGGCCGCCCCCGTGGACGGCGTCCATCAGCTCGGCGCGGCCGGTGACTGCGGCGAGCGGCAGACCGCCGGCGATGCCCTTGGCCGTCGTGATCAGGTCGGGGACGACGCCCTCGTGCTCGCAGGCGAACATCGTCCCGGTGCGGCCGAAGCCGGTCTGGATCTCGTCGGCGACGAAGACGATGCCGTTGGCCTTGCACCAGTCGGCGATCGCCGGCAGGAAGCCCAGCGCCGGGACGACGAAGCCGCCCTCGCCCTGGATCGGCTCGATGACGACGGCGGCGACCTGGTCGGCGCCGACCTGCTTGTCGATGACCGCGATGGCCCGCGCGGCAGCCTCGGCGCCGCTCATCGGGGCGGCCTCGCGGAACGGGTAGCTCATCGGCGCGCGGTAGACCTCGCCCGCGAACGGCCCGAAGCCGGTCTTGTAGGGCATCGCCTTCGCGGTCATGGCCATGGTCAGGTTGGTGCGGCCGTGGTAAGCGTGGTCGAACACCACGACGGCGTCGCGACCGGTGGCGTGCCGTGCGACCTTCACGGCGTTCTCGACCGCCTCGGCGCCGGAGTTGAACAGCGCGGACTTCTTCGCGTGGTCGCCGGGAGTCACCCGGTAGAGTGCCTCGCACACGGCGACGTACCCCTCGTACGGCGTGACCATGAAGCAGGTGTGGGTGAACCGCGCGACCTGCTCGGTGACCGCCTCGACCACGCGCGGGTTGGCGTTGCCCACGTTGACGACCGCGATACCTGACCCCAGGTCGATCAGTGAGTTGCCGTCGACGTCGATGATTACCCCGCCGCCCGCCCGCTCGACGTAGACCGGCAGCGTGGTGCCGACCCCGGACGCGACGGCTGCCATCTTGCGCTCGTGCAGCGCTCGGCTGCGCGGGCCGGGCACCTCGGTGACCAGCCGGCGCCGCTGGGGCAGGGCCGCCACCGAGTCGGACGGCAGGTCGGCCACGTGCGGACGGGTGTCGAGGGCATCGGTCATGCGCTGATCGTACTGCCCGGCTGGTCCGTGAGAAGCCCCTCACACGACCGATATCGCGACTCGCTGGGGCAGACGCGACGGATCGCGCGGCTCGCGGGATCGGCCATGGGCGCGCTGGGCGCGATGTCGGTGCGATGGGCCAGGATGGGGCTGGTCCCCGCAGCCGCGGTCGACGCGACGCGGGCCCGATGGGCCGAGCAGCAGGAGGACGTCATGGCGCTGACCGAGGTCGCGAGCGAGCTCGTGGCGAACGTCCTCAGCATCGACGTCGCGGTGGGCCAGGAGGTCCGCGAGGGCGACGCCCTGGTGATCCTGGAGTCGATGAAGATGGAGATCCCGGTGCTCGCCCCCCACGACGGCGTCGTCGCCGCGATCCGCACCGCCGCCGGTGACGTCGTCCAGGACGGCGACGTCATGGTCGTCGTGCAGGGCTGACGCCCCAGTGCCGACCGTCCCCGAACACCAACCGAGGAGCACATCGTGAGCGCGCGTGAGAAGTCCGTCGTCGAGTCGGTCCAGACGGGGATGTTCATCGGGGGGCAGTGGCGCGGGTCCTCGACCGGCGCCCGCCTGGACGTCGAGGACCCCTCGACCGGTGAGGTGCTGACCACGGTCGCCGACGCGAGCATCGAGGACGGCCGCGCCGCCCTGGACGCGGCGGTCGCGGCCGGCCCGTCGTGGGCGGCGACGCCCCCGCGCGACCGCGGCGAGATCCTGCGCCGCGCCTTCGAGCTGATCACCGAGCGCAAGGACGACCTCGCGCTGCTGATGACCCTGGAGATGGGCAAGCCGCTCAAGGAGTCGCTCACCGAGATCACCTACGGTGCCGAGTTCTTCCGCTGGTTCGCCGAGGAGTCCGTCCGGATCGCCGGGCGATGGCAGGTGGCCCCCAACGGCGCCACCCGGCTGTTGACGATGAAGCAGCCGGTTGGCCCCTGCTTGATGATCACCCCCTGGAACTTCCCGCTCGCGATGGGGACCCGCAAGATCGGCCCAGCCATCGCTGCCGGCTGCACGATGGTCATGAAGCCCGCGTCGCAGACCCCGCTGACGATGTTCTTCCTCACCCAGATCCTCACCGAGTGCGGCCTGCCCGACGGGGTGCTCAACGTCGTCACGACCTCGACCACCGGCGCCGTGATGGAGCCGCTGATCCGCGACCCCCGGCTGCGCAAGCTCACCTTCACCGGCTCGACCCCGGTCGGTCGGTCGCTGGTCGAGCAGTCCGCCCAGGGCCTGCTGCGGGTCTCGATGGAGCTGGGCGGCAACGCCCCGTTCCTCGTCTTCGAGGACGCCGACCTCGACAGGGCCGTCGACGGCGCGATGCTCGCGAAGATGCGCAACATCGGCGAGGCGTGCACCGCCGCCAACCGGTTCATCGTGCACGAGTCGGTCGCCGCGGAGTTCTCAGCGTGCCTCACCGAGCGGATGGCTGCGCTGAAGGTCGGCCGCGGCACCGAGGACGGCGTCGACGTCGGCCCGCTCATCGACGGCAAGGCGCGCGACAAGGTGGCCGAGCTGGTGCAGGACGCCCTCGACCACGGCGCGAAGGTGCGCACCGGTGGGTCGGCCCGCAGCGGCAAGGGTTACTACTACGACCCGACCGTGCTCAGCGACGTGCCCGCCGACGCCCGGATCAACCACGAGGAGGTGTTCGGGCCGGTCGCCCCGATCGCCACCTCCGCCACGGACGACGAGGCCATCGCGATGGCCAACGACACCGAGCACGGCCTGGTCGCGTGCGCCTTCTCCGTGGGCCTGTCGCGCTCGATGAGCGTGGCCGAGCGGCTCGAGACGGGCATGGTCGCGATCAACCAGGGCATCGTGTCGAACCCGGCCGCGCCGTTCGGCGGGGTCAAGGCCAGCGGCTTCGGCCGCGAGGGCGGCGCCGAGGGCATCAACGAGTACCTCGAGACCAAGTACGTCGGCCTGGCCCTGTGACCCCACGCCGGGTGGTGCTGCTCGGCAGCACCGGGTCGGTCGGCACCCAGGCGATCGACGTCGTCCCCGCCCACCCCGGCCGCTTCAGCGTCGCCGCCATCACGGCCGGCGGCGGTGACCTCGACCTGCTCGCGAGTCAGGCGATCGCCCTGGGGGTCGAGGCCGTCGGCGTCGCGCGGGCCGACGCCGGGCCGGCGCTGCGCGAGGCGCTGGGTCGGGCGGCCGACCAGGCCGGGCGGTCGACGTCCCGGCTGCCGCGGGTGGTGTGCGGCCCGGACGCGGCGGCCACCCTGGCGGCGGGCGAGGCCGACGTCGTCCTGAACGGCATCACCGGCTCGATCGGCCTGGCACCGACGCTGGCCGCGCTCGAGGCCGGCAGCACGCTGGCCCTGGCCAACAAGGAGTCGCTGATCGTGGGCGGGCCGCTGGTCAAGGCGCTCGCCGGCCCCGACCAGATCCAGCCCGTCGACTCCGGGCACTCGGCGATCGCCCAGTGTCTGCGCAGCGGCAGCCCGGCTGAGGTGCGCCGGCTGGTGCTCACCGCCAGCGGTGGCCCGTTCCGTGGCCGCACCCGTGACGAGCTCGCCCACGTCACGCCGGACCAGGCGATGCAGCACCCCACCTGGTCGATGGGCCCGATGGTCACCACCAACTCGGCGACGCTGGTCAACAAGGGACTGGAGGTCATCGAGGCGCACCTGCTCTTCGACGTCCCGATGGACCGGATCGACGTCGTCGTGCACCCGCAGTCGGTCGTGCACTCGATGGTCGAGTTCGTCGACGGGTCGACCATCGCCCAGGCGTCCCCACCGGACATGCGGCTGCCCATCGCGCTGGCCCTGGGCTGGCCCGACCGGGTCGCCGGCGCGGCCCGCGGCTGCGACTGGACGACGGCAGCCACCTGGCAGTTCTTCCCGCTGGACGACGACGCCTTCCCGGCCGTGCGCCTCGCCCGGCGGGTCGGGACGGCCGGGTCGACGTACCCCGCAGCGTTCAACGCCGCCAACGAGGAGGCCGTCCAGGGCTTCTGGGACGGCCGGCTCGGCTTCACCGACATCGTCGACGTCCTCACCCGCGTGGTCGACGAGCACTCGGCGCCCTCGGGTGAGCTCACCCTTTCGGCGGTGTTGCGCGCCGAGCAGTGGGCGCGGCTGCGGGCGCGTGCGATCCTGAGCGGATGACCGCCGTCTACTACGCGCTCGGGGTGCTGTTCGTCGCGCTGGGCGTCGCCGTGTCCATCGCACTGCACGAGATCGGTCACCTGCTGCCCGCAAAGCGGTTCGGCGTCAAGGTGACCCAGTACATGGTCGGCTTCGGCCCGACCCTGTGGTCGCGGCAGCGCGGCGAGACCGAGTACGGCCTGAAGTGGGTGCCGCTGGGCGGCTACATCCGGATGATCGGGATGTTCCCGCCCAAGCCTGGCGAGGACCCGCGGTTCGTGCGGGCCACCTCGACCGGTCGGTTGGGGCTGATGGTCGACACGGCCGTCGAGGCGCGGTCCAAGAACAAGGTCGGGCTCGCCGAGCAGGCTCGTCGCCAGTCGATGGACGAGATCCGCCCCGGCGACGAGGACCGCGTCTTCTACAAGCTGAGCGTGCCGCGCAAGGTCGTCATCATGCTCGGTGGCCCGATGATGAACCTGCTGATCGCCACCGTGCTGCTGACCGTCATCGTCACCGGGTTCGGCACGGCGCAGACCACCACCCGGCTGTCGTCGGTGTCGCAGTGCGTCCTGCCCGCCTCGGCCCCGGCCACGGCGGCCTGCTCGCCGACCGACCCCGCCGCGCCGGCCGCGGCCGCCGGACTTCGCCCGGGTGACGTCGTGACGGCCTACGACGGGCGTCCGGTCACGTCATGGGACCAGGTGCGTGCCGCGATCCGCTCCGGTGGTGGCGCTCCGGTCGTGCTGGTCGTCCGCGGCGCCGACGGCGCGACCCGCGACGTCACGGTCGCCCCGATCGTCACCGACCGCCCGCGGGTCGACGCGCAGGGTGTCGTCGTGACCGGCGCCGACGGCAAGCCGCTCACCGACCGCGTCGGGTTCCTCGGGGTCAGCCCCTCGTCCGAGCTGGTGCCCCAGTCGGCCACCGCGGTGCCCGGCGTCCTGTGGACCGGCCTGAAGGCCACCGCGGGGGTGGTGCTGCGCATCCCGCAGAAGATGGTCGGGGTCGCGCAGGCGGCGTTCGGCAGCGGTCCGCGCGACCCCAACGGCCCCGTGAGCGTGGTCGGCGTCGGGCGCTTCGCCGGCGAGGTCGCGAGCGCGCAGGCCCAGCAGGGGTACGGCAACCGCGAGCGCGCCGCCGACCTGCTGTCGCTGATCGCCTCGCTGAACCTCGCGCTGTTCGTGTTCAACCTGATCCCGCTGCTGCCGCTGGACGGCGGTCACGTGGCCGGTGCGCTGTGGGAGGGGTTGCGACGCACGCTCGCCCGGCTGCGGCACCGGGCCGACCCTGGCCCGGCCGACGTCGCGCGACTGCTGCCGGTGGCCTACGTCGTCAGCAGCGCGCTGATCGTCATGTCGGTGCTGCTCATCTACGCTGACATCGTCAAGCCGATTCGCCTGGGTGGCTGACGCGGCGAACCCGCACCGGCAGGGCGATACTTGACCCATGAGCGTCTCCCTCGGTCTGCCCGCGCTGCCCCCGCCGGTCCTCGCGCCGCGTCGCAAGACCCGCAAGATCAAGGTCGGGTCGGTGTACGTCGGCGGCGACGCGCCCGTCAGCGTCCAGTCGATGTGCACCACCCCGACGACGGACATCAACGCGACCCTGCAGCAGATCGCCGAGCTGACGGCGACCGGCTGCGACATCGTGCGGGTCGCCTGCCCCAGCCAGGACGACGCGGACGCCCTGCCGGCGATCGCCAAGAAGTCGCAGATCCCGGTGATCGCCGACATCCACTTCCAGCCCAAGTACGTGTTCGCCGCGATCGACGCCGGCTGCGCCGCCGTCCGGGTCAACCCGGGCAACATCCGCAAGTTCGACGACCAGGTCAAGGCGATCGCCGACGCCGCCAAGGCTGCGGGCTGCTCGATCCGGATCGGGGTCAACGCCGGCTCGCTGGACCCGCGCCTGATGGAGAGGTACGGCAAGGCGACGCCCGAGGCGCTGGTCGAGTCGGCGGTGTGGGAGGCCTCGCTGTTCGAGGAGCACGACTTCCACGACTTCAAGATCTCGGTCAAGCACAACGACCCCGTCATCATGGTGCGCGCCTACGAGCTGCTCTCTGAGCGCGGTGACTGGCCCCTGCACCTGGGTGTCACCGAGGCCGGCCCGGCGTTCCAGGGCACCATCAAGTCGGCCACCGCCTTCGGCGCGTTGTTGTCCAAGGGGATCGGCGACACGATCCGGGTCTCGCTGTCAGCGCCTCCGGTCGAGGAGGTCAAGGTCGGCATCCAGATCCTGCAGTCCCTGAACCTGCGCCCCCGCCGCCTCGAGATCGTCTCCTGCCCCTCGTGCGGTCGGGCCCAGGTCGACGTCTACAAGCTGGCCGAGGAGGTCACGGCCGGGCTCGAGGGCATGACCGTGCCGCTGCGGGTGGCGGTCATGGGCTGCGTCGTGAACGGGCCCGGCGAGGCACGCGAGGCCGACCTCGGTGTGGCGTCCGGCAACGGCAAGGGCCAGATCTTCGTGCGGGGAGTGGTCGTCAAGACCGTGCCCGAGTCGCAGATCGTCGAGACCCTGATCGAGGAGGCGCTGCGCATCGCCGAGTCGATGGAGGACGAGGGCGTCACGTCCGGGGCGCCGACCGTCAGCGTCAGCTAGCGACGGCGCACGCGCGCTCGTGGCACCCTGATCCCGTGCTGCGCACCGCCACCGCCCTGCGGACCCTCGAGCGGCGCGACCGCGAGGCCGTCCTCGGGATCTGCGCCCTCGACCCGGTCGCCTCGGTGATGCTGGCCGAGCGGGTGCAGCGTGCGGGCAGCGAGCCGTTGCGGCTCGGCGGTGAGATCTGGGGCTTCTACGAGCACGGCGCCCTGACCGCGATGTGCTGGGCCGGGGCCAACCTGGTTCCTGTCGGCGTCAGCTCGCCGGCGGCTCTGGACGCCTTCGCCAGCCGCGCCCGGCGCAGCGGCGGTGCCTACTCCTCGCTCTTCGGTCCGGCCGAAGCCGTCCTCGGGCTGTGGGAGCGGCTGGAGGCCAGCGGCTGGCGGGCCCGCCAGGTGCGTCCGTGCCAGCCGCTGTTCGCCATCGACCATGTCCCGACGCTGGCGCCGGACCCGCAGGTGCGCTGCGCCACGCCCGACGACATCGGCGTCGTGCTGCCGGCATCGATCGCGATGTTCACCGAGGAGGTCGGCTACTCACCCGTTGGCGCCGACGGGGGTGCGTCCTACCGGCGTCGGGTCGCCGAGCTGCTGCGCGAGGGCCGCACGTTCGTGCGCTGCGCACCCGACGGGCAGGTCGTGTTCAAGGCGGACCTGGGATCAGTGAGCACCGCGGTGGCCCAGGTGCACGGGGTCTGGGTCGACCCCCGGTTCCGCGGACGGGGTCTCGCTGCCCCGGCCATGGCGGCGGTCGTCACGGGTGCGCTGCGCGAGCTGGCCCCCGTGGTGTCGCTGTACGTCAACGACTACAACACCCGGGCGCTCGCGGCGTACCGCGCGGTCGGTTTCGGGCAGGTCGCCACCTTCGCCACCGTGCTCTTCTGACCGCGTCGCCCGGCACCGCCACACCGACATGCGCGACCCGTACGAGTCCGCGCGGCTGTGCGGGGTCAGGCCGTCAGCGCCGGTCGTACGTGTTGGTGTGACGCGAGCCAGGGCGCACCAGCGGCCCGCAGGAGCACATCGGTGACCCAGTCCGGGTCGTGCATGACGTGGTCCCAGGCGAACCGCAGCACCCGCCAGCCCAGCAGCACCAGCTCGTCGTAGCGTCGGCAATCGCGGGCCAGCGCTTCGCGATGCCCGTGGAAGGTGAACGAGTCCGCCTCGAGCACCAGCCGTCGGCCGACGTCGGCCAGGTCCACCCGGGCGAAGAAGTCCTCGTGCGCGATGGCCACCTGGGGCCGGACGTCCAAGCCGGCGTCGAGCGCGAGCCCGCGCAGGACGGACTCGAAGGGGTTCGCGGCCAGGCCGTCGGCCGCGGACGCGACGCGGCGAGCGCTGGCGGCTCCGGGCCCGCGCAGCAGGCCAGCGTGATGGCGCAGGTCGGCAGCGTCGACCAGACGGTCACGCAAGGCCGAGTCCGCGACCGCCAGGCCTTCGCCGAACGGCAGCGTCCTCGCGCAGTCGAGCACGGTGCGCCGTGGTTCGGTCACGTGGTCACCGGCATCCTCGGGTGGGACGTCGGACCAGTGCACCTGGATCCCTCGAGAAGCCACTCGCGACCGGGTGCGGCTCACGGTGACCTGGGATCGCTGGGGGGCCCGCGCCACCGCGATGCCCCAGTGCAACGCGGCGCTGGTGTGGGACGCGAGGCCCTGGACCCGAACCGCCGACCGGCGGGGGTCGACGGCGGTCGGCAGGCAGTAGCGACCACGGGCCACCACCAGCACGAGGCCGGCAGCGACCGCACCCCGCAGCGAGGACCTGCTGCAACCGTGGCGGACCAGCTGGGCGTGGTCTGCGGCACCGCCCAGCAGGGCCAGAGTCTCGACGGCGTCGGTACGGGGCACCGGTCGAGCGTGACGTGACGGGCGCCGTCTGCGCCGGCGCCGTCCACAGGCCCGCTGTGTCATCGCCACACCAACAGGCGATTCCCGACCCGGTCGGGCCCGTGCGTGCTCAGCGCAGACCACGACCGCCCGACGCGCCTGTTGGTGTGGCGGAAGCCGGGCGAGGTCGACGGCGGAATCGGGTTGCCGCCCGCCGATATCCTCGGGTGACGGTGGGCCGAGCCTCGGCCGGCCTCGACATCGGGAGCCCTCGTGGTGCTGCGCCTGTCCACCCTGTTCCTTCGCACCCTGCGCGAGGACCCGGCGGACGCCGAGGTGCCGAGCCACCGCCTGCTCGTGCGGGCGGGCTACATCCGCCGGGCCGCCCCGGGCATCTACACCTGGCTGCCGCTGGGGCTGCGGGTGCTGCGCAACGTCGAGCGGGTCGTGCGCGAGGAGATGGACGCCGCCGGGTTCCAGGAGCTGCTGTTCCCGGCGCTGCTGCCGCGCGAGCCGTACGAGCGGACCGGGCGATGGACCGAGTACGGCCCCAACCTGTTCCGCCTGCAGGACCGCAAGGGTGGCGACTATCTGCTCGGGCCCACCCACGAGGAGATGTTCACCCTCACGGTCAAGGACCTGTACTCGTCGTACAAGGACCTGCCGCTGTCGATCTACCAGATCCAGACCAAGTACCGCGACGAGGCGCGTCCGCGCGCGGGCATCCTGCGCGGGCGCGAGTTCCTGATGAAGGACTCGTACTCCTTCGACGTCGACGACGCCGGCCTGCAGCGTTCGTACGACGCCCACCGGGCCGCGTACGTGCGGGTCTTCGACCGGCTGGGCATCGAGTACCTGGTCGTCGCCGCGATGTCTGGGGCCATGGGTGGCAGCGCCAGCGAGGAGTTCCTGGCGCCCGCGGTCAACGGTGAGGACACCTACGTCCGCTGCACGAGCTGCGACTACGCCGCCAACGTCGAGGCGGTGCGGGTGCCCGCGCCCGCCACGGTGCCGTGGGACGACGCGCCCGCAGCCCACGTCGAGCAGACCCCCGACACCCCGACCATCGCCTCGCTGGTCGAGCTGCTGAACGAGAAGCACCCGCGCGCAGACCGGCCGTGGACCGCTGGTGACACGCTGAAGAACGTGGTGGTCGTGGTGCGCCACCCGGACGGACGGCGTGAGCCGCTGGTGATCGGGCTGCCCGGCGACCGCGAGGTCGACGCCAAGCGGCTCGAGGCGCAGGTCGAGCCCGCCGCGATCGAGGCCTTCACCGAGGAGGACTTCGCCGCCAACCCGTTGCTGGTGAAGGGTTACATCGGTCCGCAGGCGCTCGGCGAGCAGTCGCCCACGAAGCTGCGCTACCTCGTCGACCCGCGGGTCGCCGACGGCACGACGTGGGTCACCGGGGCGAACGGGCCCGGCCGCCACGTCATCGACCTGGTCGCCGGCCGGGACTTCACTGCCGACGGCACGATCGAGGCCGCCGAGGTGCGTGCCGGTGACGCCTGCCCCATCGACGGCGCTCCGCTCGAGACGGCCCGTGGCATCGAGGTCGGCCACATCTTCCAGCTCGGCCGCAAGTACGCCGAGGCGCTCGGGCTGAAGGTGCTGGACGAGAACGGCAAGCAGGTCACGGTGACGATGGGCTCGTACGGGATCGGCGTCTCGCGGGCTGTCGCGGCGATCGCCGAGTCGTGCCACGACGAGGCGGGCCTGGTCTGGCCGCGGTCGATCGCACCCGCCGACGTGCACGTCGTGGCGGCGCACGGCAAGGACGAGGCGGTGTTCGCCGTCGCCGACCAGGTCGCCGCCGAGCTCGAGGCGGCTGGCATCAGCGTCCTGCTGGACGACCGTCGCAAGGTCCCTCCCGGGGTGAAGTTCAAGGACGCGGAGCTCATCGGCGTGCCGACGATGGTGGTGGTGGGCAAGGGCCTGGCCGACGGGACGGTCGAGGTCAAGGACCGCGCGAGCGGCGAGCGCACCGACGTCCCGGTGACCGAGGTGGTGGCGCACCTGCGGGCCGTGGTGCGGGGGTGATCGCCGCCGTGGTGTTCGACTGGGCCGAAATGCTGACCCTCCGGGGCGTCCTCGCCGACCAGTGGCGCGGGCTGGCCCAGGTGCTGCACCCGGACGACCAAGCGCCGAACGCAGGCCGGTGACCGACCTCGCCGCCTGGTTCGACCTCCCGGCCGGCGCGGGGCCTGGGACGCTCGGGCTGCTGCTGCTCGCCGGACTCACCGCCGGCTGGGTCGACGCCGTGGTCGGTGGTGGCGGGCTCATCCAGCTGCCCGCGCTGCTGCTCGGTCTGGGCACCGGCAGCCCGGCCGTGATGGCGCTCGGCACCAACAAGCTGGCCAGCATCTGCGGCACCCTGACGAGCGCGGTGACCTACTACGGCCGCGTGCGACCGGACCTGCGCACCGCACTGCCGATGGCGGCCTTCGCCCTGACCGGCGCGCTCGCCGGGGCCGCGCTGGCCACGGCGCTGCCGTCGTCCGCCATCGTGCCCATCGTGCTGGTGGCGCTGGTGTGCGTCCTCGTCTACACGCTGCGACGCCCTGCGCTCGGTCAGATGACGACGTTGCGGCACAACGGTTCTCGACACCATGTCACCGCTTGCGGTCTCGGCCTGGTCATCGGGGTGTACGACGGCGCCGTCGGCCCCGGCACGGGCTCGTTCCTCGTGTTCGGGTTGGTGAGCCTGCTGGGGTACGGCTTCGTGCAGGCCAGCGCGAAGGCCAAGATCGCGAACGTCGCCACCAACCTGGGTGCGCTGATCGTCTTCGTGCCGCAGGGCGTGGTGCTCGGTCGACTGGGGCTCGCGATGGGCGCGGCGAACATGCTCGGCGGGTACGTCGGGGCGCGCACCGCCGTGGCCCGAGGGGCCGGCTTCGTGCGGATCGTGTTCGTCGCCGTCTCGTCGGTGCTGGTGCTGCGCCTGGGTTACCAGGTCGTCACGGGCTGACCCGCTCGGGCAGGCCGGGGAACGGCTGTGGTGTCGCCCCCCAGCCCCGCGCCTGCACCGCGCACCGGGCCAGCCAGCCGGCCGCCTCGTCGCGTCGGGCCGGGACAGCGGCACCCACCAGGTCGGCGTACCGGGCGGCCAGCGTGAGCTCGACGTGCACCGCGAGGCGCCTCGCGTCCGCGACTGACGACACCCCGAACGGGAGCGTGTACCCCGGGGGTGCGGCGAGCTGCGGCGCCCCGGCGGTCGACAGGCGGGCGGCGAGCAGGTCGCGCTGCAGCGCATGGGCGGACAGGCCGGCCATCGCGGCCTTGCGGTGCTCCGGCCCGGCCTGACCGCCCACGACGCCGTACGCGTACACGGCGGCCTGCTCACCGGCGAGGACGTCGGCCAGCGCGGCGAGCTCGGGTGGCGCCGGTCGGGGGCCTGGACGTGAGTCACCGGTCGGCGGGCTCGTCGGGGTCGTGGTCACGGGGCCGCAGCGGGCAGGGCGTGCAGGACGACCACGTGCACCTGCAGGGACGCCGCCACCGAGGCGAGCAGCCGGGCCGTGGTGGCGCCGGTGCCCGCGACGTCGGCCAGCGCGGCCGCAGCGGCCGACCGTTCGGCCGCCAGCAGCCGTGGGAGGGAGGCAGCCGGTGTCGCGGCCGTCGGCGTGGGGGTGGGCGCTGCAGGCACCGGGCTCAGTGCGGCCAGGTGGGCCCGGTGGTCGACGTCGAGTGCGGCGAGGGTGCGTCCGGCGTCCGGCCGCGACTTTCGGACGCCGGCAACGAGGTCGAGCAGCTGCGCCGCCCGGGTGGCAGCGCGCTCGCGGGCCAGCTCGTCGACGGTGGGCGGGGCCGGTGGCAGCGGCGCGGGCGGGTCCGACTCCAGCCGCAGCCCGCAGCCCGACGTCAGCAGCAGCACCGCGCCACCACCTGCCGCCAGGGCCTGGCGGCGGGTGGTGACCGAGCGCTCGGGATGCCTCGGCCGGGACGACGTCGGCACGAGGCATCGTCGCACGCGCGTCGCACGATGCCTGGCCGCACGCGCGACCCTGCCGCAGCCGTCGTAGGTGAGGGCGGTGCCCGCGAGTCGCTACCCTGGGGCCGCTCGACCAGCACCCACACGAGAACAGCGGCGAACGGAGTCATCGATGGCAACCCGACGCCCGGACGGGCCGGCCGACCAGGTCGTCCGCGACCAGCTCGACCCCGTCGTCCGCGACCTGGGGCTGGTGCTGGACGACGTCGCCGTGACCACCGTCGGCGACCGCCTGCTGCTGCGCGTCGTGCTCGACCTGCCTGACGAGCAGGTCGGGTCGCTGTCGCTGGACGCCGTCGCCGATGCCGCCCGCGCCGTCTCGACCGCCCTCGACGAGGCCGACCCGATGGGGGAGTCGCCGTACACCCTCGAGGTCAGCTCACCGGGGGTCGAGCGACCTCTCACCGAGCCACGACACCTGCGGCGCAACGTCGG
>JACMOY010000089.1 GCA_014377795.1 Actinomycetota bacterium
GGCACGGCATCGCGATCCGCGACTACCTGCTCGTCACGCGCGCCGTCGACCCGGTGCAGCTGGAGCGTGAGCGGATGATTCACATGGGTGGCGGCTTCGACCAGGACTACGACGAGATGTTGCGTTCGGTCGCCTACGTCTCGTTCCAGGAGCTCGCGACGCGGATCTCGCACCGAAATACCGGGAAGTTCACCCAAGATCCGTACTGCGAGCAGATGCTGGCGCGCATCGCGCAGGACGAGAACCTGCACATGGTCTTCTACCGCAACCTGATGGGGGCCGCGCTGGACGTGGCCCCGACCCAGACGTTGCAGGCGATCCGCGACGTCGTGACCGACTTCCAGATGCCCGGCCACACGATCCAGGACTTCGGCCGCCGCTCGGTGCAGATCGCGATGGCCGGCATCTACGACCTGCGGATCCACCGCGACGAGGTGCTCGTGCCGGTGCTGAAGACCTGGAAGGTGTGGGACCGCGAGGGCCTGGACGCCGAGGGCGAGCAGGCGCGCAGCGACATCGCCGCCCAGCTCGAGACGCTCGAGGAGCAGGCGTCGCGGTTCGAGGACAAGCGCTCGGCCTACCGCGAGAAGCAGCTGGCCCGTCAGGCCGGCTGAGCCTGACCCGCACGTGAGCACCGCCGCCCCCTCGGCGAGCGTCGACCGCCGAGCCTTGCTGGTCTGGGGCGTCGGGCTCCTCGCGTACGGCGTCGCCGTGATGCAGCGCACCTCGCTGGGTGTGGCCGGCATCGGGGCCGCCGACCGCTTCGGCGCCTCGGCCAGCGTGCTTGCGACCTTCGCGGTCCTGCAGCTGCTGGTCTACGCGAGCCTGCAGGTACCCGTCGGGGTGCTGCTCGACCGGTACGGCGCCCGCCGGCTGATCCTGCTGGGCGCCGTGACCGCGGGGGCCGGTCAGGTCCTGCTGGCCGTGACGACGTCGCTGGTCGGCGCCATCGGGGCTCGCGTGCTCGTCGGCGCGGGGGACGCGATGACCTTCGTCTGCGTGCTCCGTCTGGTGGCCGCGTGGTTCCCGCCGCGGCGCAACCCGCTGATGTCCCAGCTGACCGGGCTGACCGGCCAGCTCGGCCAGATCGCCTCCGCCGTCCCCCTCGCGCACCTGCTGGGTGCGTTCGGCTGGACCACCACGTACCTGACCGCCGCCGCCGCGAGCGGGGTCGCGTTCGTGCTGGTGCTGCTGCTGCTGCACGACGCACCACCGGGTGCCGTGTCGCCGCGCCGGTCCTCGACCCTGACCGAGGTGCGAACCCAGGTGGCGCAGGCGTTCTTGCATCCGGGCACCAGGCTGGGCCTGTGGACCCACTTCACCGTGCAGTACTCCGGCACGGTGTTCGTCCTGCTGTGGGGCTACCCGTTCCTGGTCTCGGGCGAGGGACTCACCCCCGCCACGGCGAGCGCCCTGCTGACCGTCTTCGTCGTCACCGGCATGGCCTGCGGTCCGGTCTTCGGGCACCTGGTGTCGCGCCACCCGCTGCGGCGGTCGTGGCTGGTTCTCAGCATCTTGACGGTCACCGTCACCGTCTGGACGCTCGTGCTGGCCTGGCCCGGGCGGGCGCCGCTGTGGGTGCTCGTCCTGCTCGTGCTGGGGCTGGCCCTCGGTGGCCCCGGCTCGATGATCGGCTTCGACTTCGCCCGCACCTTCAACCCCCCGGACCGCCTCGGCAGCGCGACCGGCATCGTCAACGTGGGCGGGTTCCTCGCCTCGCTGCTGACCATCCTGGCCATCGGCGTCATCCTGGACGCCAGTGGCGCAGGCGGGGGAGTGGGTCGCGAGGCGACGTACGACCTGGGGGCGTTCAAGCTGGCCTGGTCGGTGCAGTACGTCGTGTGGGCGTTCGGGCTGGTCGCCATCGTCCGCACCCGGACGCTGGCCCGCCGGCGGATGGCCGAGGCGGGCGTCGTCGTCCCGCCGATCCGCCAGGCGATCGCCGACCGGCGCCGCTCGTCCCGCTAGCGCGCCGCTACCCAGCGACGGCCAGCGCGAACGGCAGGACGGCGTCGGCCCCGGCCCGACGCAGCGCCCGCCCGGCGATCGTCATCGTCCACCGCGAGTCGGCCAGGTCGTCGACCAGCAGCACCGGGCCGCGCACGTCGGCCAGGGCCGCGGCCAGGTCGGCGCCGACGTCCAGCCGCTCCCAGACCCCAGCCAGCCGGAACGCGCTGTTGCCGCCGGCCTCGCCGACGGGGCCACCGTCGACCAGGCGCAGGGTGCCCAGCATCGCCAGCCGACCGACGTCAGCCAGCCCCTGCGCCACGGACGTCGCCAGGCCGGGTCGGGACCGGGACGGCACGGCCACGACCGCCGACGGCCGCTCGCTCCAGCCCCAGTCGCGCAGCACCCCGACGCACGCCTGCAGCAGCGCGTCGTCGGCGACGGCGTCCGGGGTGGCGAGCAGGGCGCGCAGCCGCTGGCCCCAGCCCAGGTCGGTGAGCCGGGCCAGGGCCCGGCCGCCACCGCAGCGCTCGCCCTCGGGGATCCGGCCCGAGACCGGCCCCCCCAGGCGGCTCATGCCGCTCGGCCACTGGCTGCGCGGCTCGATCTCGACACCGGCCCGCTGCAGGCGCCGGCCGGCGGCGGCCAGTGCGGCGTCCGGCACCGCGGTGCTGAACCACGGCCCGGCGCACCGGTCGCAGCGCCCGCACGCAGTGGCGGTGTCGTCGTCCAGCGCGGTCTGCAAGAACGCCATCCGGCACCCGGTCGTGGCCTCGTAGTCGACCATCAGCTGCTGCTCGCGCTCGCGCGACTGGCTCACCCGGGCGTAGCGCTCGGCGTCGTAGGTCCACGGCTGGCCCGTCGTGACCCACCCCCCGGGCACCCGCGTGAGAGCACCATCGACGTCCAGCACCTTCAGCAGCAGCTCGAGGCGGGTGCGGCGCACGTCGACGACCGTCTCGAGCGCAGCCGTCGACATCGCCTTGGCGGCCGACCCGAGCGCCGCAAGCACCGCGTCGGCCTGCTCCTGACGCGGCATCGAGGTGCTGGCGAAGTACCGCCAGATATCGACGTCCTCAGCGCCGGGCAGCAGCAGGACGTCGGCGCTGTCGGTGGCGCGGCCGGCGCGGCCGACCTGCTGGTAGTAGGCGATGGGGGAGGACGGCGCGCCCATGTGGACGACGAAGCCCAGGTCGGGTTTGTCGAACCCCATGCCCAGGGCGCTGGTCGCCACCAGCGCCTTGACCCTGTTCTCGCGCAGCGCCTGCCCGGCGGCCTCGCGATCGGCCGGGCCGGTGCGGCCGGTGTAGGACACCACCTCGTGGCCGGCCTCGCGCAGCAGGGCTGCGAGGTCGTCCGCGGCCGAGACCGTCAGCGTGTAGATGATGCCGCTGCCCGCCAGGTCGTCCAGGTGCGCAGCCAGCCAGGCCAGGCGCTGGTCGGCGCCGGGCAGCCGCAGCACCCCGAGCCGAAGGCTGGCCCGGGCCAGCGGTCCGCGCAGCGTCAGCACCGGCTCGCCCGAGCCCGCGGGCTGCTCGGCGACGTCCTGGACGACGCGGGCGTTGGCCGTCGCGGTGGTGGCCAGCACCGGCGTCCCGGCGGGCAGCTGGGCGAGCAGGTCCTTGATCCGCCGGTAGTCCGGTCGGAAGTCGTGGCCCCAGTCCGAGACGCAGTGCGCCTCGTCGACGACCAGCAGCCCGCAGCGGGCAGCGAGGTCGGGCAGCTGCTCAGCGCGGAACCGCGGGTTGTTCAGCCGCTCGGGGCTGACCAGCAGGACGCCGACCCCGTCGGCGGCCAGGGCGGCGGCCACCTCGCCCCAGGAGTCGGCGTTGGCCGAGCTCATGCTCACGGCACGAACGCCGGCCCTCCCGGCCGCGGCCACCTGGTCGCGCATCAGGGCGATCAGCGGAGAGACGATCAGCGTGGGCCCCGCGCCGCGGGCCCGACGCAGCGCGGTGGACACGAAGTAGACCGCCGACTTGCCCCATCCGGTGCGCTGCACCACGAGCACCCGGCGTCGGTGCTCGACCAGCGCCTCGACGGCGTCCCACTGACCCTCACGGAAGGCGACGTCGTCGCGGCCCACCAGCCGGCGCAGCACCGCGTCGGCCTCGGTGCGAAGCGGGGCGATCAGCCTTGATTCGTTGCCGCGCGCGAAGTCAGCCATGTCGGGGTACGTTACGCACGGTTAGTGACACTCGCGTCCTCGCGTCATGTGTGACGAACTTTCCGATCGCACCAATCCGTGGCCCCTTGGGCCGCGAATGCAAGTCGGTACGCCGCTAGCGCGGCGTGGCGGGCCCTGAGGAAGGGGTTTGCGCACCCGCTCGTCGCGGGGGCCCGTGCAGGTCCACGTGCTCCGGGGCAACCCGGACTTACAGACAGGGACGTCATGGTGGATTCACCCAGCACCTCGTGCAACCAGGGACGGGGACGGCGCTCCGCCTTCCTGCGCACGTCCACGGTCGCCGTCGCCGGTTCAGCACTGGCCTTCGGCGGAGCGGTCGCGTTCATCGCACCCTCCGCGAACGCCTCCAGCCACCGCGAGGCACCGCTGATCGCGAACGACGCGCAGGCCGACAACACGGACGTCTACGCGTTCGTCAGCCCCGACCAGCCCAACTACGTCACGGTCATCGCCAACTGGATCCCGTTCGAGGAGCCGGGCGGCGGCCCGAACTTCTACCCGTGGGCCACCCAGGCGCACTACGACATCAACCTGGACACCAACGGTGACTCCGAGGCCGACGTCACCTACCGGTGGACCTTCCAGAACCAGGACGCCCGCGGCGACGGCAAGGGCACCTTCCTCTACAACAACGGGGTCGTGAAGAACCTCACCGACCCGACCCTGCTGTTCAAGCAGACCTACACCCTCACCGAGATCAGTGGCGGAAAGAGCAAGACCCTGATCCAGGGTGGCAAGGTCGCTCCGTCGCACGTCGGCAAGGCGTCGATGCCGGACTACAACACCCTTCGCAAGCAGGCCATCACCGGCTTCGTCGCCGGCTCGGGCAAGGGTCGTAACTACGTCGGCCAGGCCGACGACCCGTTCTTCCTCGACCTGCGCGTCTTCGACCTGCTCTACGGCGCCAACCTGTCCGAGGCCGGTGCTGACACCCTGAGCGGCTTCAACGTCAACACCATCGCGATGCAGATCCCCAAGTCCGACCTGGGGTTCATGAACGGCGAGACGGTCATGGGCGTGTGGAGCACCACCGAGCGTCCCAGCATCCGCACCCAGGGCGCTGACGGAAGCGCGAAGTACTCGGGCAACTACGTCCAGGTCTCGCGCCTCGGCAACCCGCTGGTCAACGAGCTCGTCGTCCCGGCGAACCTCAAGGACACCTTCAACGCGATCCCGCCGTCGGTCGACCGGACCGTTCAGCCGGTCGTCGACAAGGTGCTCGACCCCGAGCTGCCCAAGCTGATCCAGGCGATCTACGGCATCAAGGCCCCGGCCACCCCCCGCAACGACCTCGCGGCGATCTTCCTGACCGGGCTCAAGGGCCTGAACCAGCCGAAGAACGTGGTCCCGTCCGAGATGCTGCGGCTCAACACGGCGATCAAGCCGACGAGCAAGCCGAACCGCCTCGGCGTCCTCGCCGGTGACAACGCTGGCTTCCCCAACGGTCGCCGCCTGACCGACGACGTCGTCGACATCGCCATCCAGGCCGTCGAGGGTGCAGTCAAGGTCAACGCCGACGGCTCGCCTCGCTCGGTCAACATCGTCAAGCCCCTCGCCGCCGGTGACGGGGTCAACGCGAACGACCGTGCGTTCAACACGACGTTCCCCTACGTCGCGCTGCCGTGGTCCGGCTCGCGGGTGCGTCCCGGTAGCTTGCTGCCGCCCATGACGATCCCGAGCGGTCAGGCCGGTTCCGCGGTTCCGGCAGCCCTGAGCTCGAGCCCGAAGGCCTCGGCCTCCAGCTCGGCTCTGGTCCCGGTCGGCGCCGCTGGCGCCGGTGCACTGCTGGCCCTGATGGGCGCGATGCTGTTCCGTCGCGAGCGTCGCTCGAGCGTCTCTGCTCGCTGACAGAAGACCGTGACGGGGCGGGCGGGATCATCCGCCCGCCCCGTCGTCGGTCCACCGGAGCACGGACGAAGGACCTCACCGACGATGCACACACCGACCGACCGGCTGCGGGGGATCGCGTGAATCGAGCTCGTGTGCTCGCCGGGTCGCTCTCGGCCGCTGGCGTGGCCGTGGTCGTGGTCGCCGTCGGTGCTCTTGCCGGTGGGGGCCAGACCGCCCAGCCCGGCACACCCACCCGGGCGAGCGTCCAGCAGGTCGCCCCCCCGGGCCAGGTGACGAACAGGGCCGACACGACGGCCACCCTCGCTGCGCTGCAGCAGCGACTGCGCCAGTTCCCCAAGGACGACGGGGCCTGGGCCTCGCTGGGCTTCTCCTACACCCAGCAGGCGCGCTTGACGGCGGACCCGTCGTACTACGGCAAGGCCGACGGTGCCTTCGCTCGCTCGTTGGCGCTCAAGCCGAAGGGGAACGCCCCGGCCTTGACAGGGCAGGCCACCCTCGCCGCGGCCCGGCACGATTTCGCGCGCGCGCTCACCCTCACGCAGGCGGCTGACAAGCTGAACGCGTACGGCGCCGCGAATCTCGGCGTGATGGCCGACGCGCTCAGCGAGCTGGGCCGCTACCCCGAGTCGTTCGCGGCGTTGCAGCGGATGGTGAACCTCAAGCCCGGCGTGCCGTCCTACACCCGCATCTCCTACTCCTACGAGCTGCGCGGCGACCTCGCCGGCGCCACGTACGCGCTCGAGCAAGCCCTCGAGATCTCGCAGAGCCCCTCGGACGCCGCGTTCGCGCTGCAGTACCTCGGTGAGCTCGCCTTCAACGCCGGTGACCTGGCGACCGCTCGCAAGAGGTTCGCGCAGGGCCTGGCCCGCGACCCGGCATACGTCCCGTTGCTGGCCGGCCGGGCTCGTGTCGAGGCGGCCGCCGGCGACACCGCGGCCGCCGTCCGGGACTGGCAGGAGGTCACCAGCCGCCTGCCCCAGCCGACCTACCTCATCGAGTACGCCGACCTGCTCGCCTCACTGGGTCGCACCGCCGAAGCGACGACGCAGTACCGGGTGGTGGACGCCACGATCGGGTTGTTCAAGGCGCAGGGTGCCAATGTCGACCTCGAGCTGGCGCTCTACGACGCTGATCACGGCCGCGCGGACGCGGCCCTCACCTCGGCGGCGGCCGAGATCAGCCGCCGCCAGAGCATCCACGTGGAAGACGCCTACGCCTGGGCGTTGCACGCCGTAGGCCGTGACGCCGAGGCGCTCACACACGCTCGCAAGGCTCAGAAGCTGGGCATGCGCAACGCCCTGTTCGACTACCACCGCGGGGTCATCGAGCTCGCGCTCGGGATGAAGGCCGAGGCGAGGGCCTCGCTGTCGCGAGCGCTACGAACCAACCCGTACTTCTCACCCCTGTTGGCGCCCCGAGCGAAGTCGGTGCTCACCGGCCTCGGGGGTCCGGTGGCCCCGTGAGACGGTTGGCGGCTCTGGTCCTGCTGACCCTGACGTGGGGTTTGACCGCCCTCGCCCTCGCACCCGCAGCCTCAGCGCACCCGCTCGGCAACTTCACGGTCAACTACGCCAGCGGCTTGGTCGTCGAGCCGACCGCCGTCCAGGTGGACCAAGTCGTCGACCGCGCTGAGATCCCCACCCTGCAGGCTTTTGCGGACGCCGCCCCCGGCAAGCGGCCGGCGACGGCGGGCGCCTTCGAACGAACCCAGTGCCAGCTGCTCGCGGACGGCGCCCGGCTGAGCGTCGCCGGCACCCCGACCCCCCTGCAGGTGGCGACCACCCGACTGACGCTGCTGCCCGGGGCCGCAGGGCTGGCGACGTCGCGACTGGAGTGCACGCTGCGTACCGCCGGGACCGTCCGCACCGTCGGGGCTGCGGTCGAGTACCAGGCGCCGCCGACCGCCGGTCGGGTGGGCTGGCACGAGGTGACCGCCCGCGCGAACGGGGTGCGCCTGGCCGCCAGCGACGTCCCGGACGTCAGCCCGTCCCAGCAGCTGCGGGTCTACCCGGCCGACTTGCTCGCCTCGCCACTGGACCAGCGGTCAGCATCGCTGTCCGTGGTGGCGGGCACGGGCGTGGTCACGGGCGCGGGTGGCTCGGTAACTCCGGCGGCGGGCGTGCTGCACGGCCTGGACCGGTTGACGACCTCGTACACGGCGCTGGTCTCGCGCACGACACTGACACCGGGGTTCGCGGTGCTGGCAGTCCTGCTGTCGATCCTGCTCGGCGGGTTGCACGCCTTCGCCCCCGGGCACGGCAAGACGCTGATGGCCGCCTACCTGGTGGGGCGCGAGGGCACCTGGCGGCAGGCGGCGGTGATCGGGCTGTCGGTGACGGTCACCCACACCATCGGGGTGCTGCTGCTCGGCGCGGTGCTGTCGGCAGCCGTGCTCGCGGCGCCCGAGACCGTCTACCCCTGGCTGGGGCTGATCAGCGGGGTGCTGCTGGCCGGCGTCGGGGTGACCCTGCTGCGCTCACCGGGTCGGCTGCTGGCCGGTCACGAGCACACCGACGGTGCGGACGGTCATGGCCACGGTCATGGCCACGGCCACGGCCACGGGCACGGGCACGAGCACGAGCCCGACCGGGCGGACGCCCTGGTGCTCGCTGGCACCGACGGCACCCCGCACGAGCCCCAGCGGGTGTCCGCCAGCGCCGCCGTCGAGCCACGACCGGTCCCGCGCACCGGTCGCGCCGCGGCGCTCGGCGGAGCCCTCGGCACGACCCGTCTGGTACTGGTCGGTCTGGTCGGCGGGCTGGTGCCCAGTCCGTCGGCGCTGCTGGTGCTGCTGGGGGGGATCGCGCTGGGCCGGGCCTGGTTCGGTGCGCTGCTGGTGCTGGCCTACGGCATCGGCATGGCCGGGGCGCTGGTCGGCACCGGCCTGCTGCTGGTGCTGGCCCGTGACCGGATCGAGGCGTGGAGCGCTCGCCGCGCGCAGCTGCGGGCGACCCCCTCGGCGCTCGCTGTGATCGCCGGCAACGTCGGTCGGTGGCTGCCCCGGCTGACTGCCCTGCTGGTGATCGTCGTGGGGCTCAGCCTCGCGGTGCGCTCCGCGCTGACCATCTGAGGTCCACCTGCTGAGCAGGTGTCACAGCCGGGCGTACCTGGCCCGGGCGAAGGAGTAGCAGCCGTAGGCGATCAGTCCCAGGCCGACGAGGGTGAGCAGCGTGGTGCCGAGCGGCTGGTCGCGCAGCGTCTTCAGAGCGCCGTCCAGGCCGGTGGCCTTGGCGGCGCTGCGGCGCACCCCGGCAAGGACGAAGAGCAGGCCGACGACGGCCAGGGCCACCCCCTTGGCGACGTAGCCCGCTCGCCCGAGGTTCTCGACGAGGGTTCCCGGGTGCTCGACCAGGTCCTTCACGAACTCCTTCTTGACACCCTTGACCACGTGGTAGACGCCGACACCGATGACCACGAGTCCGAGCAGCACGACGAGGGTGCGCCCCCCAGGGTGCTTGAGCAGCGACGCGGTGAAGTCCTGGCTCTGGCTGGTGCTGGAGGACCCACCGCCGCGGGCGAACTGCGCGGTGGTGACGGCGAGCGCGGCGTAGACCACCGTCTTGCTCACCGACTTCACCTTGTCGAACACCAGGTCCTTGCCCTCGCCGCGCCGGGTGAGCAGGGCCTCGGTGAGCTGCCACAGGGCCAGGCCCGCGAACCCGACGACGCCCAGCCACAGCACCGCACGGCCGAACCCGTTGCCCGCCAAGGTGGCGAGGGCCCCCGACTGGTCGGCCTTCTTGCTGCCGCCGCCCCAGGCCAGCTGCAGCGCGATCCACCCGATCAGCAGGTGCAGCACCCCGTTGACGGCGAACCCGACCCGCGCCGCGGTCTCGAGCTTGTCGCTGTTCGCGGCCCTGCCGACGGTCGTCTTGACCTGGTCGGCCCCACCTGCTGCGTGCTGGGTCATCGTCGTCCTCCGGTCGTGCGAAACCTGGCGGGCCGATCATGTCGTGTTGCCGGCCCGCGCGCCCGGCGGTCAGTCGGCGGGGGGACGTCGCAGCCGTTTGACCTGCCCGCGCTGGCTCTTGGTGTCGAGCCGGCGTCGCTTGGAGCCCAGGGTAGGGCGGGTGGCCCGACGCGCTCGGGCCGGCGGAACCAGCGCCTCGCGCAGCAGCTGGGCCAGCCGGGCTGAGGCGGCGTCCCGGTTGCGCAGCTGCGAGCGGTGCTCGCTGGCAACGACAGTCACCGACCCGCCCACGACGCGGGCCCCCAGCCGGTTCAGCACCCGCTCGCGCTGGCTCGCGGTCAGCGCCGTGCTCATCCCCACGTCGAAGGTCAGCTCGACCCGCGAGTCCGTGGTGTTGACGCCCTGACCGCCGGGGCCGCTCGATCGCGAGAAGCGCCACGACAGCTCACCGAGAGGCACCACGACGCTGCTGGTGACCCGAAGTCCCTCTGCCGCAGTCACTTCGCGTCCGACCAGCGATCGACGACGCTGATGTCGGCGACGAACCGCACGCCACGTCCGGCAGCCCAGCGCGAACCGACCGACTGCAGCGCCTCGTCGAGCAGGACGCGGACCTCGTCGGCCCGGTCGGTCGGGCTGTGCACGAGCAGCTCGTCGTGCAGGCACATCACCACCGTGGCGCCCAGCGGTACGACGCCGGCCCGCACCGTCACCGCCCAGGCCTTGAACAGCTCGGCGGCCGCGCCCTGCACGACGGCGTTGCGGGCGAACCGGCCTCGGCCGTTGACGGCGGCGCGGGCGGCGTTCTCGTCACCGCCGGCCATCGACTCCGGGGTGTGCACGAGCAGCTCGTCGTGCAGGCAGAGCACGATCTCGGCACCTGCCGGCAGCGCCGCCCGCACAGACACCGCCCACATCTTGAACACCTCCGCGGCCGCGCCCTCCACCA
>JACMOY010000090.1 GCA_014377795.1 Actinomycetota bacterium
CGGCAGCGCGTCGACCACCGTGACGGGCAGGCTGCGCGCCACGGCCGCGCGCGTCGCGAGCGTCTGCGTGAAGTGGTAGCCGGTCTCGAGGAACAGGACGTCGACGCCGGGCAGCACCTGGCCGACCAGGTGAGGCAGGATCGCGTCCTGCATGCTGCCGGCGACGGTCAGGTTGCCGTCCAGCGCGTCGACGGCCCAGCGGACGATCTCCAGCGCCGGCACGCCGTTGAGGTCACGGCCCGCCTGCTCGGTGCGCGCCCTCAGGTCGGTCGTGGTGGTGGTCACGACAGGGCCTCCTCGTCGACGCGCACGGCCCAGGTGGCGAATCGCTCGCCGGGCTCGCGGTCGGCGACGAACCGGCGCACCACGCGCTCGACGTAGTCCGGCAGCTCGTCCGACGTCACTTTCAGCCCACGGACCTTGCGTCCCCATCCCGCGTCCAGACCCAGGGCGCCGCCGAGGTGCACCTGGAAGCCCTCGACCTGCTCGCCGCCGGCGTCCGCGACGATCATGCCCTTGAGTCCGATGTCAGCGGTCTGGATGCGGGCGCACGAGTTCGGGCACCCGTTGACGTGCAACGTGATCGGGACGTCGAGGGAGTCGACGAGACCCCCGAGCCGGCGCTCGAGCTCGGTGACCGTCGCCGTCGCGGTCTTCTTGGTGTCGACGATCGCGAGCTTGCAGAACTCGATGCCGGTGCAGGCCATCGTGGTGCGCCGGAACATGCTGGGACGGGCCTGCAGGCCGAGGGCGTCCAGCCCGGTGACGAGCGGCTCGACCCGGTCGACGGCCACGTCGAGCACGACGACCTTCTGGTGCGGTGTCAGCCGCACGCGCGCCGAACCGTGCTGCTCCACCAGGTCGGCGAGCGCCACGAGCGTGCTGCCCGACACGCGGCCCACGGCGGGGGCCGCACCGACGTACCGCCGGCCGTCCTTCTGCTCGTGGACGCCGATGTGGTCACCCAGGTCGGCGCTCGGCGGCGCCTGCGGACCGTCGAGCAGGGGACGCCCGAGGTAGTCGTTCTCGAGCACCTCGCGGAACCGCTCGGGGCCCCAGTCGGCGAGCAGGAACTTCAGCCGCGCCTTGGTGCGGTTCTTGCGGTACCCGTGGTCACGGAAGACCGAGATGACCCCGGCCCAGACGTCTGGCACCTGCTCGAGCGGCACCCAGGCGCCCAGTCGCACGGCCAGCTTCGGGTTGGTCGACAGCCCACCGCCGACCCACAGGTCGAAGCCGGGACCGTGGTCGGGGTGGACGACGGCGGTGAACGCGACGTCGTTGATCTCGTGCACGACGTCGTTGTTCGCCATGCCGGTGATGGCGGTCTTGAACTTTCGCGGCAGGTTGCTGAACTCGGGGTTGCCGATGTAGCGGCGCTGGATCTCGTCGATCGCCCAGGTCGGGTCGACGATCTCGTCCCGCGCGATACCCGCGACGGGGCTGCCGAGCACGACGCGCGGGCAGTCCCCGCACGCCTCGGTCGTCGACAACCCGACGGCCTCGAGCCGGCGCCAGATCTCGGGGACGTCCTCGACCCGCACCCAGTGCAGCTGGATGTTCTGCCGGTCGGTGATGTCAGCGGTGTCGCGCCCGAACTCGGTCGAGATGGTGCCGATGGTGCGCAGCTGCTCGGTGGTCAGCGCGCCGCCGTCGATGCGAATGCGCAGCATGAAGAACTCGTCCTCGAGCTGCTCGGGCTCGAGCAGGGCGGTGCGGCCGCCGTCGATCCCCGGCCGGCGCTGGGTGTACAGCCCCCACCAGCGGAACCGTCCACGCAGGTCGTCGCTGGTGATCGAGGCGAAGCCCTCGCGCGAGTAGACCTTCTCGATGCGGGCCCGCACGTTCAGGGCGTCGTCCTCGGCCTTGAACCGCTCGTTGGCGTTCAAGGGGGTCCGGTCGCCCGCGGCCCACTGTCCGAGGGCGGGGGTCGTTCGGTCGGTGGTGGTGGAGCTCATCGAGGGTCCTCGTCCAGGTGGTGTCCGGGGTGCCTGCGCCACGCCGCACTGCCCTGAGAGGACACCATCGGCCGGCCGCGCCACGCCCGATGGTTGTCGACGACCGAAGTCGTCAGGGGCAGTGCGTCAGCAGGGCCGACAGATGCTGCTGCGCGTGCGCCCGAGGTCGACGTGACGTCGACGCACGAGGCGGCTCAGCAGGTGGGACTTCACGTGGCTGATGCTGCCACAGCGACCGTCATCAACGGACGCCCGGTCCATCATCCGGACGTCGGGTCCGCCCCTTGGACAACGCCGACCGGTCATCCGGCAGCGCTCAGGGCGGCCAGCTCGTCCGCGGTGAGCTCGAGGTCGGCGGCCTGCACGGAGTCGCGGATCGTCTCGGGCCGACTCGAGCCGGGGATCGGGACGACGACCGGTGACAGCGCCAGCTGCCACGCGAGGGCGACCTGCTGGGGGCTGACGCCGCGGTCGGCTGCGACCCGGGCGAAGGGGGCGAACGCCGAGCCGAGGTCGGCAGCCTTGGCGATCCCGCCGAGAGGGCTCCACGGCAAGAACGCGATACCCAGCTCGTCGCACAGCTCGAGCTCGGGCTGACTGCTGCGGAAGGCCGGGGAGAACTGGTTCTGCACGCTGACCAGGCGACCACCGAGGACCTCCCGGGCCTCTCGGATCTGCTCGGGGTTCGCGTTCGAGATGCCCGCCTGGACGATCGTGCCCGCGTCGAGCAGGTCGCGGATCGCGCCCACCGACTCGGCGTACGGCACCTTCGGGTCGGGACGGTGCAGCTGGTAGAGCCCGATCGCCTCGACGCCGAGCCGGCGCGCCGACTCCTGGGCCGCCGCCAGCAGGTGCTCGGGGGACCCGTCCTGGGTCCACGACCCGTCGCCGGGGCGCAGGTGCCCGCCCTTGGTCGCGACCAGCACGGTCGACGCGTCGCCGCCCCAGCTGCGCAGCGCCTCGGCGATCAGCACCTCGTTGTGGCCGACCTCGTCAGCGTGCTCGTGGTAGGCGTCCGCGGTGTCGATGAACGTGACTCCGGCGTCCAGGGCGGCATGGATCGTCGCTATCGAGCGCGCACGGTCGGGGCGGCCCTCGATCGACATGGGCATGCCCCCCAGGCCGATGGCCGAGACGGTGGCGGTGCCGATGGTGCGCGTCCTCATGCTGGGCTCCTTCGTGGTGGGGTCTCTCGGGGTCAGGCGACGGTTGCCGCCGTTTGTTCCGACGCTCCGTCCTCGTCGTGCACGGACGTGCGCCTCGGCAGCCGCCGCACGAGCAGCGCCGCGAGCAGGGACACCAGCACCTCGTACGCCAGGCCCCAGCGGATCGCCTGCGAGAACGTCGACGACAGCGCGGACGTCGACGCGTTCGAGAACGCGGCACCGGCGCCCGCACTGCCCCCTCGACCCGCGAGCGCCTGGCAGGACGGCGGCTGCGCGCTGGGGTCGGTCGACGCGGAACGGTCGACGAAGCACTGCTCGAACCCGTCGATGGCGGGGCCGACCGCCGCGGTCGGCAGGCCAGCCGCCGCCAGCTGGGGGCGCAGGGCGGGCGCCTGGTCGCGCGCGGCCGGGGCCGGAGGGGACGACAGCACGCCGGAGAAGGCCGTGCCGA
>JACMOY010000091.1 GCA_014377795.1 Actinomycetota bacterium
CTGCGCGACCGCAGCCTCGAGGAGGTCCTGCCACTCGCCGTCGCCGGCCATCCCACCGGCGCGGTCGTGCTGGACGTCGGCGAGGCCGAGCCCGAGACCTCCGGGGCTGGAGTCGGAGAGCCGCTGGAACGGCTCGAACATCTGCTCCCGCTGCGCAGCCGGCACACCGGGACCGCGGTCGACGACCATCACCTCGACACTCTCGGGCATGACGTGCGCCAGCACTCGCACCGGCACGCCGGCCGAGACCCGGACGGCGTTGGAGACCAGGTTGGCGACCACCCGCTCGAGCAGCGCGGAGTCGGTGCTCACGAGCGGGGCGGCCTCGTCGACGTCCAGCACGACGGCGCCGACTGGGTGGCCGGCGACTGCGAGTGGCAGCACCTCCTCGAGGCTGCGGTTGCGCAGCACCGGGTGCACCAGGCCGCTCTGCACCCGGGAGAGGTCCAGCAGGTCGTCGGTCAGCGACTCGAGTCGGTCGGTGGATGAATCGAGCGACTCCATCAGCGTGCGCCGGTCGTCGGCGCCGACGCTGGGCGAGACGAGCCCGTCGACGGAGGCGCGCATGGTCGCCAAAGGCGTGCGCAGGTCGTGCGACACCGCCCGGAGCAGCGCGGTGCTGGTGGCCTCGGCGCTCTCGAGCGCGGCGGCGCGGTCCTCGCGGGCGCGCAGCCGGCGATACTCCAGCACCAGGCTGGTCTGCACCGCGAACGCCTCGAGCACCCGCTGGTCGGTCGCGCGAAGCGGCTCGCCGCGCAAGCAAAGCACGTGGTCGTCGTCGACCCGCACGCGGCTGTCACCGTCGTCGGGGGCGCAGGCGTGGTCGGGACCGGCCGACGCCACCACCACCCACTCGGAGTCGCGGTGAGCCAGCAGCGAGACCGATGCCTGGCCGAACACCTCGCGCACCCGCTCGACGATCGCTTCCGCGGTGTCCTGCCCGGTGAGCACCGAGCGCGAGAGGGAGCTCATCGTCGCGGCCTCCGTACGGGCGCGCAACGCGTCGGCCGCACGCCGCGACGCGCGGTCGACGACGGTCGCGACCCCGGCGGCCACGGCGACGAAGACGAGCAGGGCCACCACGTTCGCGGTGTTGGCGATGGTCAGAGCGCCCGTGGGCGGGATGAAGTAGTAGTTGAGGGTGAGGAACGAGACCAGCGCGGACAGCAGCGCCGGCAGCAACCCGCCGACCAACGCGACCACCACCGTGCCGGCGAGCAGGAGCAGCTCGGCCAGGGTCAGCTGGTCGGTCTCCTGTGCTGATTGGAGCAGCCAGGTCAGCGCAAAAGGCATCACCACGGCCGAGATCCAGCCGACCGCCTGACGGGTGCGGCTCAGCGGCGACAGCCGACCACGGCGGTGGACGGCGCGGGAGACCTCGTCGTGGGTGACCAGGTGCACGTCGATCGCGCCGGCCAGAGAGGCCGTGCGATCACCCGTCGAGCCGTTGAAGAGCCGACGCAGTCGGCTGTTTCGCGACACCCCGACCACGACCATCGTCGCGTTGGCCCCGGTGGCGAAGTCGACCACGGCGGCGGCGACGTCCTCGCCCACCACGGAGTGGAAGCTGCCGCCGAGCGCGTCGGTCAGCTGTTGCACCCGGGCGACGCGGGCGGCGTCGACCTGCCGCAACCCGTCGCTGGCGATCACGTGGACAGCGAGGAGATCCGACCCGGCACCCCGCTGCGCCAGCCGGGCGCCGCGGCGCAGCAGCGTCTCGCTCTCGGCGCCGCCGGTGACGGCCAC
>JACMOY010000092.1 GCA_014377795.1 Actinomycetota bacterium
GACATCTGCTCGGCGGTGATGACGTCGAAGCAGCCGGTGGCGGTGATGAAGATGTCGGCCGTCTCGAGGACGTCCTCGAGGGTCGCGACCTGGTAGCCGTCCATCGCCGCCTGCAGCGCGCAGATCGGGTCGATCTCGGTGACGATGACGCGGGCGCCCTGGCCGCGCAGCGACTCGGCGCTGCCCTTGCCCACGTCGCCGTAGCCGGCCACGACCGCGACCTTGCCGCCGATCAGCACGTCCGTGGCCCGGTTGATGCCGTCGATCAGCGAGTGCCGGGTGCCGTACTTGTTGTCGAACTTGGACTTGGTGACCGAGTCGTTGACGTTGATGGCCGGGAACAGCAGGGTGCCGGCCTCGGCGAACTCGTACAGGCGGTGCACGCCGGTCGTGGTCTCCTCGGTGACGCCGAGGATGCCGTCGGCGATCGCGGTCCACTTGCCCGGCTCAGCGGCGAGCGACTCGCGCAGCACGGACAGGATCACGCGGTACTCGTCGCTGTCGTCCTCGGTGGTCGAGGGGACGACGCCGGTGCGCTCGAACTCCTTGCCCTTGTGCACGAGCAGGGTGGCGTCGCCGCCGTCGTCCAGGATCATGTTCGGGCCCTCGCCCGGCCAGGTCAGCACCTTGACCGTGCAGGCCCAGTACTCCTCGAGCGTCTCGCCCTTCCAGGCGAAGCACGGCACGCCGCGCAGGTCGTCCGGAGTTCCGTCAGGGCCGACGACAACCGCGGCAGCGGCCTCGTCCTGGGTCGAGAAGATGTTGCACGAGGCCCAGCGCACCTCGGCGCCGAGCGCGACGAGGGTCTCGATCAGGACGGCGGTCTGCACCGTCATGTGCAGCGACCCGGCGATGCGGGCGCCCTTCAACGGCTGGGTGGGGCCGAACTCCTCGCGCAGGGCCATCAGGCCCGGCATCTCGTGCTCGGCGAGGCGGATCTGGTGGCGGCCGGACTCGGCGAGCGCGAGGTCGCGCACCTGGTAGTCGAACGTGCTGGTGGTGGTCATGCGGATCCCTTCGTGGGGGTGGGTCTCGGGCGGTGGCGGGCACGTCCGCAGGAGGCCTGCGCACGGCAGACCACTCGACGCACCCCGGCGCGGCCCCTCTGGGCCGACGGCATCACCGACGCCGGAACGCGTCCAAGACTAGCGCTCCGGGGCCTGTGCGTCTTTCGGCGACGCGATGCGGCGCAGGTCCGGCTCGAGGTAGATCTGCCTGGCGATCGGCTCGGCCGCCCGCACCCGCTGCTCGGCGGCGTCGATCGCCCGCCCCACCTCGGTCGCCGACTCACCGGCGTCCACCTCGATCTTGGCCGCGACCAGCAGCTCCTCGGGCCCCAGGTGCAGAGTCTTGAGGTGGATCACCGAGACGACCCCGTCACCGACCAGTGCGGCCGCGATGCGGCGCACGGCCTGCGGTGAGGCGCCCTCGCCGATGAGCAACGACTTCATCTCGACGGCGAGCACCACCGCGACGGTCACCAGCAGCACGCCGATGGACGCCGTCCCGACCGCGTCCCAGCGGCCGTCGTCGGTGAGCAGCGTCAAGGTCACGCCGAACAGCGCCAGCACCAGACCGATCAGCGCAGCCGCATCCTCGAGCAGCACGACGGGGAGCTCGGGGGCCTTGGCGGTGCGGACGAACTCGACCCACGACCGGTCGCCGCGGACGCGGTTGGACTCGACGATCGCCGTGCGGAACGAGTAGCTCTCCATGCCGATGGCGGCGACCAGCACCGCGATCGGCACCCACTTCCACGCGGTGATCGGTTCTGGCTCAAGCCACTTGTGGTACCCCTCGTACAGGGCGAAGAGCCCGCCGATGCTGAACAGCACGATCGCGACGATGAAGGCGTAGACGTATCGCTCGCGACCGTAGCCGAACGGGTGGTCGGGCGTGGCCGCGCGCTTGGCCCGCTTGCCGCCCACCAGCAGCAGCACCTGGTTGCCCGAGTCGGCCAGCGAGTGGATGGACTCGGCCAGCATGGAGCTCGAGCTGGTCAGCAGGAACGCGATGAACTTGGTCACCGCGATGCCGATGTTGGCCGTGAGGGCCGCCACGATCGCTGTGCTGCCGCCGTCCGTCGCCATGGCGTGCAGCCTAGGTCCAGGGATGGTCAACGGCGACGTCGCGCGACTGGATCCGCCCCGGCTTGCCCTCGCGTACCCCCTAGGGGTACCTTTACAGCACCCCCAGGGGGTATCGACGAGAGGAGCGGCCGTGACAGCTGCCGAGAACCCGCCCGGCTACGCCGACAGCAAGGACGCCCAGCTCAAGCGGCTGCGGCGGGTCGAGGGTCAGGTGCGCGGCATCGCCCGGATGGTCGAGCAGGACCAGTACTGCATCGACGTCCTCACCCAGGTCTCGGCCGCCACCAAGGCCCTGCAGGCGGTCGCGCTGGGTCTGCTCGACGAGCACCTGGCGCACTGCGTCGTGAACGCGGTCGCCGTCGGCGGCGACGAGCGCGACCGCAAGCTCAAGGAAGCCTCCGCGGCCATCGCCCGACTCGTGCGCTCGTGATGCCGGACGACCACCACACCACCGAGGGAGTCACCATGACCGACACCGTCACCACCGCGTACGCCGTCACCGGCCTGACCTGCGCCCACTGCGCGAACGCCGTGACCAGCGAGCTGACCGCACTGCCCGAGGTGCAGGGGGTGGACGTCGCCCTGGTCGCCGGCGGGACGTCCACCGTGACCGTCACCTCGACCACCGCACTGACCGACGTCCAGGTGGCCGAGGCGCTGGACGAGGCCGGGGACTACGAGCTGCAGCGATGAGCCAGACCGCGGCCGCGTCGTCGACGAGCAGCGTCGATCTGGTCATCGGCGGCATGACCTGCGCCTCGTGCGCCGCCCGGATCGAGAAGAAGCTCAACAAGGTCCCGGGGGTGGTGGCCAGCGTCAACTACGCCACCGAGCGGGCCAGCGCCGAGCCCCCGGCGGGTGTCACCACCGACCAGCTCGTGGCGGTCGTCGAGGCGACCGGCTACACCGCCGTCCTGCCCGCTCCCCCGGCTGCTGCCGACCGCACTGAGCCCGTCGCCGACGACGCCACCGCCGAGCTGCGGCACCGGCTGCTCATCTGCGTGGCGCTCACCGTGCCCGTGGTGCTCCTGGCGATGGTGCCGGCGCTCCAGCTCACCAGCTGGCAGTGGCTGTCGCTGACGCTGGCCTCACCGGTGGTCGTGTGGGGCGCCTGGCCATTCCACCGCGCCGCGTGGGTCAACGCCCGGCACGGCGCGGCCACGATGGACACCCTGATCAGCGTCGGGGTCGGCGCGGCGTACCTGTGGTCGCTGTGGGCCCTGTTCATCGGGGACGCCGGCGCACCGGGTATGCGCATGACGTTCACCCTGCTGCCCGAACGGTCCTCAGGAGCCGACGCGATCTACCTCGAGGTGGCCTCGGCGGTCACGGTGTTCATCCTCGGCGGGCGCTACCTCGAGGCCCGGGCAAAGTCCAGCTCGGGGGCAGCGCTGCGCGCGCTGCTCGACCTGGGGGCCAAGGACGTCGCCGTCCTGCGCGGCGGCGTCGAGGTGCGCGTGCCCGTCGGGGCGCTCGTCGTCGGCGACCTGTTCGTCGTGCGCCCGGGCGAGAAGGTCGCCACCGATGGCGTGGTCACCGACGGCAGCTCGGCGATCGACGCCTCGCTGCTCACCGGCGAGGCGGTGCCGGTCGAGGTCGGCGTCGGTGATGCCGTCACCGGCGGGTGCGTCAACGCCGGCGGCCGGCTCACGGTGCGGGCCACTCGCGTCGGCGCCGACACCCAGCTGGCCCAGATCGCGCGGCTGGTGCAGCAGGCCCAGAACGGCAAGGCCCAGGTGCAGCGCCTCGCCGACCGCGTCTCGGCGGTGTTCGTCCCCGTCGTCATCGGGCTCGCGGTGCTGACGCTGGCCGGGTGGCTGCTGTCGGGTGCGTCCGCGAGCACCGCGTTCACCAGCGCCGTGGCGGTGCTGATCATCGCCTGCCCCTGCGCCCTGGGCCTCGCGACCCCGACGGCGCTGCTGGTCGGCACCGGTCGCGGCGCCCAGCTGGGCATCGTGATCCGCGGACCGCAGGTGCTCGAGTCCACCAGAGCGGTTGACACCGTCGTCCTGGACAAGACCGGGACTGTCACCACCGGCCGGATGAGCGTGTTGGACGTCGTCGCCACTGCGGGCGCCGATCGCGCGCAGGTGCTGCGGCTGGCGGGCTCGGTCGAGGCCGCGTCCGCCCACCCCATCGCGGCTGCGGTCGCCGCCGCAGCGTCGGCGGAGGGCGCGCTCGCACCGGTCACCGCCTTCGCGAGCCACTCCGGCACGGGGGTCTCGGGCACCGTCGACGGCCACCAGGTCGTCGTCGGACGTCGGACGCAGGTGGCCGGCGATCCGCCCGTCGACCTGGTGGCGGCGGCGGAGCACGCCGAAGCGGACGGCCGCACCCCGGTCTGGGTCGGCTGGGACGGCGCGCCGCGCGGGGTCGTCGTGGTCGCCGACACGGTCAAGGCGACCTCGATCGAGGCGGTCGCGGCGCTGCGCAGTCTGGGCCTTCGCCCGGTGCTGCTGACCGGCGA
>JACMOY010000093.1 GCA_014377795.1 Actinomycetota bacterium
CACGCGGCGCGCAGGGCGCTGGCCAGAGCCGCCGGGTCGGGACGGCGCGCGGGGTCGGGGTCGACCGCGGCCTCGACCACCTCGATCAGCGCCGCCCCCGCGGCCGGGGCGAGGTCGACCAGCGGCACCCGCAGCGCGGCGGTCTCGGGCGGGGCCCCGGTGAGCGCGAGCCAGGCGAGGGCGCCGAGGCCGTAGACGTCGCTGGCCGGCCCCGGGGCCGCCCCGGCCAGGACGACCGGGTCGACGTAGCCGGCGGTGCCGAACACCTCGTCGCGGGGCTCACCGGTCAGGCGCGTGGTGCCCAGGTCAGTGAGCACCGGGCGCCCGCTGCGGTCGAACAGCACGTTGCCGGGCGCGAGGTCGCCGTGCTGGACGCCGTCGGCGTGCAGGTCGGCCAGGGCCTGCGCCAGCGGCGCCATCACGGTGACGACCTCGCCGGACGACAGATGACCCCGCTGGGCCATCACGGAGCCAAGCGTGCCGCCGTCCACCAGGTCGAGCACCAGGGCCACCCGCCCGTCGTCCAGGACGACGCTGTGGTGCAGTCGGACGACGTGCGGGTGCGCGACGGCGCGCAGGACGGCGAGCTCGCGGTCGGCGGTGGGGCCGGTGCGCAGCACCTTCACGGCCACCTGCGGACCCCCGCCCGCAGCGGTCGCCCGCCACACCGAGCCGCTCGATCCGACGCCGAGCCGCGCGCCGATCAGGTAACCCGGCACGATCGGTGCTGGGCCGGCGGTCGTCCACGTCCTGGCGTCCACTGTCGTCATGGCGCCACTGTGACGGACGCCAGCGACAGCCGGTCGGCGTCATCCACAGGCGGCCCGGCCGGTAGCCTCGGCGGGGTGCCGCACACCAGGAACGCCCGGTGAGCACACTGCCCCGCCGTGCGGACGTCGTGGTCGTGGGTGCCGGCCTCGCCGGGCTGGCCGCCGCCACCCGGCTGTCTCGACGAGGGCTGGACGTCGCGGTCATCGAGGCGTCCGACGGGGTCGGGGGTCGCGCACGCACCGACCACGTCGACGGGCTGCTGCTCGACCGGGGGTTCCAGCTGCTCAACCCCGCCTACCCCGAGGCGGCCCGGTTGCTCGACCTGGCGGCGCTGGACCTGCAGCCCTTCGAGGGCGGTGTCGTCGTGGCCCCCGGCGGGCGCCGCAGCGTGCTGGCCGACCCGCGCCGGGCGCCGCAGCACGCGATCGGCGCGCTCACGGCACCTGGCTCGCTGCGCGAGAAGGCCGCGTTCGCCGCGTGGGCCGTCCAGGTCGGCTTCGGGCGCGCCCGCCGGATCAAGACCGCGCCGGACGAGCCGCTGTCGGTGTCGCTGCACCGACGCGGTCTGACCGGGCGCCTGCGCCGCAGCGTCGTCGAGCCGTTCCTGGCCGGCGTCCTGGCCGAAGACGGGCAAGAGACCTCGCGTCGGTTCGTCGACCTGCTGATCCGCTCGTTCGTCCGCGGGACGCCGTCCCTGCCTGCTGCGGGCATCGGCGCGATGGCCGAGCAGCTCGCGGCCGGTCTGCCCGCCGACACCGTCCACCTCGGGACCCGCGCCGCTTCCGTCTCGGGCGGCTCGGTCACCAGCGACGCCGGGGTGGTCACAGCGTCCGCGGTGGTCGTCGCCACCGACCCCCGCTCGGCCGTCGCCCTGGCCGGGCTGCCGACCGTGGTGATGCGCGGGCTGACGACGTTCTACCACCTGGCCGATCAGGCGCCGACGTCCTCGCGGATGCTGCACCTGGACGGCGACCGACGTGGTCCGGTGCTCAACACCGGGGTCGTGTCGAACGTGGCCCCGACGTACGCCGGTGGGCGCGGCGCGCTGATCGCCTCAACGGTTCTCGGGGTGCGTGACGACTCGCAGACCGAGCAGGCGGTGCGGGCCCAGCTGCGCCTGGTCTACGGCGTCGACCCGCGCCCGTGGCAGCTGGTCGCCGCCTACCCCCTCCCGGACGCCCTGCCGGCGATGCTGCCGCCGCTGGACCTGCGGCGCCCGGTGGCACTGCGCGACGGCCTGTTCGTCGCCGGCGACCACCGTGACACCGCCTCGATCCAGGGTGCGCTGGTCTCTGGACGGCGCGCCGCCGACGCCGTGCTCGCTCACCTTCACCGTCCCTGATCCACTACTGCCGCAAGGAACCTGATGCCCGCCGACGCGCCCACCATCCTCGCCACCTCCGGCGGATACCGCCCCGCCGACCGCCACCGCCTCGACTTCGCCCCGCTGGTGCATCACGCTGTCGAGCTGTCGGGCGTGACGAGCCGGGCGCCCCGCGTCTGCCACCTGGGCACCGCCGGCGGCGACCAGCGCTGGTTCAACGCCGAGCTCGACGAGGCCGCGCGCGGCGCGGGTTTCGACCTGAGCCACCTCAACCTGTTCTCGATGCCGTCGGTCGAGGACGTCGAGGGCCACCTGCTCGGGCAGGACGTCATCTGGGTCAACGGCGGGTCGGTGGCCAACCTGCTCGCGGTGTGGCGGGTGCACGGGCTCGACCAGATCCTGCCCCGCGTCTGGCAGGCCGGCGTCGTCCTCGCCGGGGTCTCGGCCGGGTCGATCTGCTGGTACGTCGGCGGGACCACCGACTCCTTCGGCCCGCTGCGCGCGGTCACGAACGGCCTGGCGCTGCTGCCCTACGCCAACGGCGTCCACTACGACAGCGAGGCCGCCCGGCGTCCGCTGGTGCAGCGGCTCGTCGCGGACGGGACGCTGCCCGAGACGCACTGCACCGACGATGGCGTGGGCCTGGTCTACCGCGGCACCGAGCTCGTCGAGACCGTCACCGAGGTGCGTGGCTCGGGCGGGTACGTCGTCACCCGCGACGGCGACCGCGCGGTCGAGCGTCGGCTCGAGCCGCGGGTGCTGCCAGGGGCGTGAGCCGCGGCGGCGACCTCAGTCGAAGGGCACGACGAGGCCGTCGCGGGCGCTCACCCGCGCCGCGGCCCGCCCCCC
>JACMOY010000094.1 GCA_014377795.1 Actinomycetota bacterium
CCAGCCGCCGCGGCGCAGCGCGTCCAGACCGCGGTGGTAGCCGGTCCGCGCGTACGCGTAGGCCTCGATCACCCGGCCCTGCGTCAGCGCGGTCTCGGCGAGCACCGCCCAGGGCAGGCTGGCCGCCGGGTGGGCGGCAGCCAGGTCGGTGGCCGACGTCCCGTCGTCCAGACCCCGGCTCACCGTCAGCTCGGGCTCAGCGGGCAGCAGGGTGGGCGCGGGCCCACCGAGCAGGTTCGGGTGCGTGGTGTCAGCCATGGCCCCATCCTCCCCCACCAGCCCCCGACGTGATCACGTCGAGCACCTCGACCAGCCGCGCTCGCACCAGCGGTGGTCGAGCACCTGGGCCCGGGTCGGACGACGATCCAGCAGGCCGTCGTCCACGGGGCGCTGGTCCCACCGCCGGCGCGGCGGGGTCAGCGCAGGCGGTGGGCGACGCTGCCGAGGTCCTGGCACGCCTGGACGACGCGCGCGGACAGGCCCGCCTCGGCGGACGTGCCCCACACGCGCGGGTCGTACTGCTTCTTGTTGCCGACCTCGCCATCGACCTTCAGCACGCCGTCGTAGTTGCGCAGCATGTGGTTGGCGACGGGGCGGGTGAACGCGTACTGGGTGTCGGTGTCGACGTTCATCTTGATGACGCCGTAGCTGACGGCGTCGGCGATCTCGCTGGCGAGCGACCCGGACCCGCCGTGGAACACCAGGTCGAGCGGCTTGCTGCCACCGTGCTTGGCGGCGACGGCCTCTTGAGCGGCCTGCAGGATCTCGGGGCGCAGCTTGACGTTGCCGGGCTTGTAGACGCCGTGCACGTTGCCGAAGGTCAGCGCCGCCATGTACCGCCCGTTCTCGCCCAGGCCGAGCGCGTCGACCATCGCCAGGGCGTCGTCCGGCGTCGTGTACAGCTTGTCGTTGATCTCGCCGACGACGCCGTCCTCCTCGCCGCCGGCGACGCCGATCTCGATCTCGAGCACGATCCTGGCCGCTGCTGCCAGGGCCAGCAGCTCGCGCGCGATCTCGAGGTTCTCCTCCAGCGGCACCGCCGAGCCGTCCCACATGTGCGACTGGAAGAGCGGGTTCTGCCCGGCGGCGACGCGCTCGGCCGAGATGGCCAGCAGCGGGCGCACGAAGGCGTCGAGCTTGTCCTTGGGGCAGTGGTCGGTGTGCAGCGCGATGTTCACGTCGTAGCGCTTGGCCACCTCGTGCGCGTACGCCGCGAGCGCCACCGAGCCGGTCACCATGTGCTTGACCGTCGGGCCCGACAGGTAGTCGGCGCCGCCGGTCGACACCTGCACGATCCCGTCGCTCTCGGCCTCGGCGAAGCCGGCGATGGCGGCGTTCAGTGTCTGGGACGACGTGACGTTGATCGCCGGGAAGGCGTACTGGCCGGCCTTGGCGCCATCGAGCATGGCGGTGTAGACCTCGGGGCTGGCGATCGGCATGGCGTCTCCCTCAGGCGGTTCGGCGGTGTGCTGGGCCACAACCTAGATCACCCCCCTGCCACGATGGGCCGCGTGACCACCAAACCGATCGAGTGCTGGCTGACCGACATGGACGGCGTGCTGGTGCACGAGGAGCGGGCGATCCCCGGCGCCGGCGACTTCATCGCGGCCCTGCAGCGCTCCGGGCGTCGGTTCCTGGTCCTCACCAACAACTCGATCTACACTCCCCGCGACCTGCGGGCCCGCTTGCTGGCAGGCGGCATCGACGTCCCCGAGGACGCGATCTGGACGTCGGCGATGGCCACCGCGCAGTTCCTCGACGACCAGCGGCCGGGCGGGTCGGCGTACGTCATCGGCGAGGCTGGCCTGACCACCGCGCTGCACGACGCCGGCTACGTCCTCACCGACCGCGACCCCGACTACGTCGTGCTCGGCGAGACGCGCACCTACTCGTTCGAGGCGATCACCCGGGCGATCCGGCTGGTGGGCGACGGTGCGCGGTTCATCGCCACCAACCCCGACGCCACCGGCCCCTCACCGGACGGGCCCCTGCCGGCGACGGGGGCGGTCGCGGCGATGGTCACCAGGGCCACCGGCGTCGAGCCGTACTTCGTCGGCAAGCCCAACCCGCTGATGATGCGCAGCGCGCTGAACCGGATCCAGGCGCACTCCGAGACCACGGTCATGATCGGCGACCGCATGGACACCGACATCAAGAGCGGCCTCGAGGCGGGCCTTCGCACGGTGCTGGTGCTCACCGGCTCGACCCACGAGCACCAGGTCGAGCGCTTCCCGTACCGGCCCACCCGGGTCGTCGACTCGATCGCCGACCTGGTCGACCTGGTGGCCACGATGTCGCCGTCCTGAGCGCAGCCGCTCAGGACGGCGGCGCCTTGACCAGGTCGTGCACCAGCAGGGACGGCGTCCGGCTCACCCGGCCGTCGGCGTGCACCGCCAGCGCCTCGTAGCCGACCTGGCCGCGGAGCCAGTCGACGGCGTCCTCACCGCGCACGAACGCGGCGGTCGCGAGGACGTCGGCCCAGGTCAGCGACGGGCCGACCACGGTGACCGACAGCAGGGCGTGCGGGAGCGAGCCGTCCCGCGGGTCGACCAGGTGGGCCCCGCGGGCCGCGGTGCCGGACGTCGCCACCGCACCGTCGCGGCGCTCGAGGACGCCGAGCAGGGTGCCGCCCTCGCGAGGGTCCTCGATGCCGGCGCGCCACGGCTCGGCGTCCGCCCGCCCGCAGCCCATGACGACGTCGCCACCGGCGTTCAGGCAGAAGTCGAGGTCGTCCAGGGCGACCAGGTGGCGCGCGGCGCGGTCGGCGGCCCAGCCCTTGACCAGACCCGAGGGGTCGTAGGTGCGGCCGTCGCCGGCCGGGAGGTTGACGTCGAACAGCCCGCCGGTGCGCTCGCGGGCGATCACCGACAGCGCGAACACCTCGTGCAGCAGCGGACCCGCGTCGGCCGGGGCGAGGGTGCCGGCGTTGATCCGACTGACCTCGCTGTCGGGCTTGTAGGTGCTGAACAGCGCGTCGACCTCGCGCAGCTCGGCGAACACCTGCTCGACGGCGGCCGCGACGTCCGCTCCGCGAGCGCCCTCACCGCGCACGTGCACGCTGACCGGCAGCCCCATGATCTGCTCGACGAAGCCGGCGCGCGGCAGCTCGGCGCTCACAGGTGCGCCTGGTCGATCGCCGACTGCAGCGAGGCGAGGTACCCGTCGCTGGTGACGGTCGCCCCCGACACCGTGTCGACCTGCGCGCTCTGGGCCGCGACGACCTCCTGGTCCAGGATCGGGACCGCGACCGCGTTGATCTCGTGGTCGTTTTGGTTACCGGACGCCACCTGGACGGCGTCAGCGGCCGTGATCGTGGCGCCCGCGACGGTGAGGGCGACCTGCACCGGCCCGCTACCCCCGGTCGAGGTGTGCTGGCTCAACGGCAGCCCGATCGCGGTGACCGTGGTGGCGAAGGCCGTGACGATGCGTCTCACCAGCTGAACCTATCCCGGCGGATGTTCGCCGCGGGGACCCCCCGCGTCGACGGCGGCGGTGCGGCGCACCCGCGGGGTGGGGGGCGACGTCACAGCGGCCGCCGGCAGCATCTGGGCATGGGGACCATAGTGGCGCCCGCTCCTGCCCTGCGGATGGTCCGAGGCCGTGCGTTCGCTGTGAGCCCCCGCACCCGTCAAACCGGCCGGCATCGCCGAAGTGGGAGGATGCCCGACGTCGGACCGCCCGGTCAGGCTGACGTGACGGCGGAACGAGGGGGCCAGGTGCGGCTGCTCGAGCGCCTCGACGGCCGGCGCGTCCTGCTCACCGGGGTGACCGGTTTCGTCGGCGAGGCCCTGCTGCAGCGCATGCTCACCGACCTGCCGGGCCTGGTGCCCGTGGTGCTGGTGCGCCCCAAGTCCGGCCAGCCCGTCGCCGACCGCGTCGCCGGCCTGCTGCGCAAGCCCACGTTCGCCGCGGCCCG
>JACMOY010000001.1 GCA_014377795.1 Actinomycetota bacterium
CGCAGGTTGCCGAAGGTGCCCCGACAGACGCAAGCAGGGGAGCGTTTAGATTGAGCACGTGAGCGAGGAACCGCTGGTACTGCTGCAGCTGTGGGGTGTGGCCGGCCGAAGCGTGCCGGGTGCGGTGCGCCGGATGGCGACGCAACGGCTGCAGCTGCGGTCCCAGCCCGGGCTGACGTTCGCCAAGCTGCTGGGCACCGGGGACGGGCGGACCTTCACCGTCCGCGACGCCGACCCGCGGCACTGGGCCCTGCTGACGGTGTGGGACGACGAGTCCGCGGCCGGGTCGTTCGCCGACGGGGGTGACGTCACGCGCTCCTGGCACAGCATCGCCACTGAGGCGCTGACGGTGCGGATGCGCCCGATCGCGGCCCGCGGACAGTGGGCTGGCCAGCGGCCCTTCGGGGATCCGACCCCGCGCCCGACGACCGGCATGATCGCCAGCATCACTCGGGCCCGCATCGCGGCCCGCCGAGCGACCAGCTTCTGGCGCGCCGTACCGCCCGTCTCAGCAGACCTGCACCAGGTGCAGGGGCTGCGCCTCGCCGTCGGCATCGGCGAGGCGCCGATCGGGCTGCAGGGCACCTTCAGCCTGTGGGACTCCCCCGCGGCGCTCAACGACTTCGCCCACCACCGGGAACCGCACGTCGACGCGATCCGTCGAACCGCGACGGAAGGCTGGTACGCCGAAGAGCTGTTCGCGCGCTTCGAGGTCCTGTCCGTCGACGGCGAGTTCGCGGGTCGACCCGTCTGAGCGAGGAGCCGGCATGGGGCCAGAGCTGGTGCCGATGGTGTTCACCTCCGGCTGGGCGAGCGGTGTCAACGCGTACGCGGTCGTCCTCGTGCTGGGGCTGTTCGGCCGGTTCGGCGGCGTCGACTCGGTCCCGCCGGCGCTGCAGCGCACGGATGTGCTGGTCGTCGCTCTCATCCTGTTCGCCGTCGAGATGGTGGCCGACAAGGTTCCCTACCTCGACTCGGCCTGGGACGCCGCGCACACCTTCGTGCGACCGGTGGTCGGTGCCGCCCTCGGCCTGCTGATCGCCGGCGACGCGTCGAGCCTCGAGCAGGCCGTCCTCGCCGCGACCGGCGGCGCGACGGCCCTGGCGAGCCACGTCGTGAAGGCGGGGCTTCGCGCGGCCGTCAACACCTCACCGGAGCCGGCGAGCAACATCGCCGTCAGCAGCGCCGAGGACCTCACGGTCGCCGGCGTCGTCTCGCTGAGCCTGGTCGCGCCGTGGGTCGCGGCCGGGGTGGCGGGGCTGCTGCTGGTTCTCGGCTCCGCCCTCGTGTTGCTCGCGCTCAGCCGCATCCGGGCGGCGCGCGCCCGGCGGCGCGGCCGGCGCGCCGCGAGGCCCACCTAGACTCGACCCTCGTGATGGGACGCCGTGCCAGCCCCGTGCTGCTTCGACTCAGCGCCGCACTGGCCCTCACCGTCGTCCTGGCGCAGATCGCCTATCCACTCACCTCCGGCGAGCCCCTGCGACTGCTGACCATCGGCACCGTCCTGTGCTTCGCGGCGGCGTCCCTGGTGCACGCCTGGTCGACGCGCGGGGCGATGTGGGCCCTGCGGTTGCTCGTCGTCGCCGGCGGCATCGGGCTGACGGCGGAGGCGATCGGCGTCCGCACCGGCGTGCCGTTCGGTCGTTACGCGTACGCCGACGCGCTGGGGCCGCAGGTGCTCGACGTCCCGCTCATCGTGCCGCTCGCCTGGGTGATGATGAGCTACCCCTGCCTGCTGCTGGGGCGCCGGCTCGGTCGCGGTCGTCGTCCGCTGGTCGCCCTCAGCGGGGGCCTCACCCTCGCGGCGTGGGACCTGTTCCTCGACCCACAGATGGTCGCCGCCGGCCGCTGGGTCTGGGCCGACCCCGTGCCCGCCCTGCCCGGGGTGCCAGGCATCCCCGTGACCAACTTCGTCGGGTGGCTGCTCGTGGCGGTCGTCATGCTCGCGGCCCTCGACGCGACCCTCAGCAAGGACGACGACGCCGACGCGACCGTGCCGGCGGCCCTGCTCGCCTGGACCTGGATCGGGTCGACCATCGGCAACGCGGTCTTCTTCCACCGCCCGGCCGTCGCCCTGTGGGGCGGCGTGGCCATGGGCGTCTGCAGCGGGCCCTACCTGCTGTCGCAGTGGCGTTCGTCGGACCGACGATCGTCAGAGCAGCATCACTCGTGAGGCGCGCGCTGACCTGGACGACGACGCTGGCCTCGGTCGCCCTGACCGCGCACACGCTCGTCAACCTGCGACTGCTGCGCACTCCCCCAGCACGACCGGCCCCACCTGCGGAACGTGTTGGCGTCCTGCTCCCGCTGCGCGACGAGGCCCACCGGGTCGAGCCGGCGTTGCGCGCGCTGATCCGCGCGCTCGACCAGTGCCGCCCGGACACGACATTGACCGTGCTGGACGACGAGTCCACCGACGGCACCGCCGACCTCGTGCGCCGCGTGGCCGGCCACGACCCCCGCGTCACCCTGGTCGCAGGGACGCCGCGCCCGCCGGGGTGGCTGGGCAAGCCCTGGGCGTGCGCCCAGCTGGCCGAGGTCACCATTGACAGCACAGTCCTGGTCTTCGTCGACGCGGACGTCGTCGTCGAGCCGCACGCCATCGCGGCCTGCGTCCAGCAGCTGCGCGAGACCGGTCTGTCGCTCGTCTCCCCCTACCCGCGTCAGCGGGCAGTGACCCCGGCTGAGCGGCTCATCCAGCCTCTGCTGCAGTGGTCCTGGCTCACCACGCTTCCCTTGCGGATCGCCGAGCGGTCCCCACGACCGTCCCTGGCTGCGGCGAACGGGCAGCTGCTCGCCGTGGACGCAGCCGCCTACCGCGCCGCCGGTGGGCACGCAGCCGTCCGCGCCGAGGTGCTCGACGACCTCGCCCTGCTGCGCGCCGTCAAAGCGGCGGGCGGCACCGGCGGAGTCACCGACGGCACCCATCTGGCGACCTGCCGCATGTACGACGACTGGGCCTCGTTGCGCGAGGGGTACACCAAGTCGCTGTGGTCCGCGTTCGGGTCACCACCCGCGTCCGCAGCGGCGATGGGCGGACTGTCGCTCGTGTACGGCTGGCCGCTCGTGGCCGCCCTGGGTGGGTCGCCGGTCGGCGCGATCGGTTACGCCGCAGGCGTTTTGGGCCGGGTGATGGTCGCCCGTCGCACCGGCGGTCAGGTCCTGCCCGACTCGCTCGCTCACCCGGTCTCGATCGGCCTGCTCGCCTGGCTCACCGCCCAGTCCTGGCGGGGACGACGGCGGCGGACGCTCACCTGGAAGGGCCGTCAGCTGGGTTGAACCACGTCGCCCAGGCTGATCGTGCCGGCCATCTCGACGTCCGCGTCGACCCCGAAGATCACCTCGCGTCCGCGCACGTTCACCTCTGTACGGTCAGCCGCCAACGCGCGCAACGGATCCAGCGACTCCAACTGACCAACCCCCGGTGTCAGGCGGACGACCGCGCACCGCGGCACCGCCCCGCGCACCCGCAGCACGGTGTCGCCGACGACCAGCCGCCGCCAGGTGTCTTCCACGAACGGCGGCGCATCGCCGGAGTCGACCACCAGCGTGCTGCGGAAGCGCTCGGAGTCCAGCAGCAGCGCCGAATCGTCCAGGTCTCGCCCCAACCGCCGGGCCAGCTCGCGCAGCGACGATGTCGTGAGC
>JACMOY010000095.1 GCA_014377795.1 Actinomycetota bacterium
ACGGTCGCGGCCACGTCGTACCGCGCGGCGTCGACGTCGATGAGGCCGAGCCGCTGGGCGGCCTCCAGGTCGAGGGCCGCCAGCCCCACGGCCAGCACCGCCACCGCCTCGGTCGAGGCGCGCAGACCGCGGCCGGCCAGCACCCGCGAGACGGCGACGGCGCCGCCGGTCGCCGCCAGCAGCAGGGCGCACTGGCCGCCCACGCCGAATCGCGTCCAACCGATCGCGACGAACACGATGGCCGCGGTGAGCAGCAGGACGACCCCGGCGGCCAGCAGCAGCTGCTGCGGCGACCAGCGGGCGGACATCGACGGTCGGCGCGCCGACGTCCGTGCCGGCGTGGGGAGTGTGCCGGGGATGGCGTCCGGCCCGCCGGCGGACGCGGCTGCGGCGCGCAGCGCGGCGATCAGCCCGGTGCGCTCGGCGCGCAGGGCCGCCAGGTCCTGGTCGACCTCCCACAGGCGTCCCGCAGCGGGCCCACGCAGCGGCAGCCCGCAGGCCGGGCAGGCCCCCGCCACCACCGCCGGCAGTGGCGCGGCGCAGTCGGGGCAGGTGAGGCTCACGTGGTCTCCGTCCACCGGGGGCTCTGACGTCGAGCATGGCCGCCCGCCGCTGCCGCTGCCCGGGTTTCGACGACCTGGTCGGGTCAGCGTGCAGGATCGGTCCGGTCAGGGCATGCGGATCCTGCACGCTGCGGACGCCGAAGGCCTGCCTACGCTGGGTGCATGGGCGAGGCGGTGCGGTTGGGGACGGCGGGGGTGTCGCTCTCGACCGCCTCGGCGTACCCGCTGTCGTGCGCGGGGGCGTTCGAGACGGCGAGCCGGCTCGGGTACGACGGCATCGAGGTCATGGTGTGGACCGACCCCGTGAGCCAGGACCCCGTTGCGCTGCAGCGACTCTCGGACCACTACGCCCTTCCGATCGTCGCCATCCACGCGCCGACGCTGCTGCTGACCCAGCTGGTGTGGGGGTCCGACCCGTGGCCCAAGCTCGAGCGGTCGTGCGAGGTCGCGGCCGAGGTCGGCGCGGGCACCGTCGTGGTCCACCCGCCGTTCCGCTGGCAACGCGACTACGCGCGCGACTTCGTCACGGGTGTGCGTGAGCTGGAGGACCGCACGGGCGTGCAGGTGGCGGTCGAGAACATGTTCCCGTGGCGGGCCAGGGGTCGCGAGATCGTCGCCTACCTGCCCGGGTGGGACCCCGTGGAGCACGACTACCGCCACGTGACGCTCGACCTGTCGCACACCGCGACCGCGGGCAGCGACGCGCTCGCCATGGCCCGCGAGCTGGGCGACCGGCTGACCCACGTGCACCTGGCCGACGGCCTTGGCTCGAACAAGGACGAGCACCTCGTTCCGGGTCGCGGCGGCCAGCCGTGCGCCGAGCTGCTCGAGCACCTGGCCGCGACCGGGTGGTCGGGCAACGTCGTCGTCGAGGTCAACCTGCGGCGCTCCCCGTCACCGCAGGACCGCGAAGCCGGCCTCGCCGAGGCGCTGGCCTTCGCGCGGCTGAACCTCGTGGCGGCCAGCGAACCCCGATGAGGCGGCCGTGAGCAGCTCGACCGCGGGCGCGCCGACTGCTCACCACCCCGCGCGGCGTCGCGGGCCCGCTGTGGCTGCTGGTCGTCGTCGCCGTGGTGCTCGTGTTCGCCGCAGTCGCCGTCGTCCTCGGGTCGGTCACCCTGCGGCGCCGCACTCCGTGAGCCGCGAGGCCGTAGCCTGACGCCATGCTTCGCCAGGTGTTGCTGCAGATGTCCAAGAGCACGCGCGTGCGCCAGCTCGTCGAGTCGGCGCCGGTCTCGCGCGACGTCGTGCGCCGTTTCGTGGCCGGCGCGGCCACCGCGGACGCGATTCGCACCGCGGCCGAGATCACCTCCTCGCACCGGCTGGTGTCGCTCGACCACCTGGGTGAGGACACCACTGACATCGCGCAGGCGCGCGCCATCCGGGACGCCTACACGGCTCTGCTGCGCGGCCTGGCCGCCGAGGGGCTCACCGGCGGTGGTCGCAGCGAGGTCTCGATGAAGCTCTCGGCTGTCGGCCAGGCGCTGCCCGGCGACGGCGAGAAGATCGCCCTCGAGCACGCCTGGGACGTCTGCCAGGCCGCGAGCGAGGCGGGCACGACGGTGACCCTCGACATGGAGGACCACACGACGACCGACTCGACCCTGTCGGTGCTGCGCGAGCTGCGCGGCGACTTCCCGTGGGTCGGCGCTGTGCTGCAGTCCTATCTGCGCCGCACCGAGTCCGACTGCAAGGACCTGTCCGGCGCTGGTTCGCGGGTGCGGCTGTGCAAGGGCGCGTACGACGAACCCGGGGCGGTCGCGTTCACGGACAAGGCCGACGTGGACCGCTCCTACGTCCGCTGCCTGCGCACCCTGATGGCCGGCGAGGGGTTCCCGATGGTGGCCACCCACGACCCTCGGCTGGTCGACATCGCCGGGGCGCTCGCGGTGCAGCACGGCCGCAGCCAGGGCAGCTACGAGTTCCAGATGCTCTTCGGCGTCCGGCCGCAGGAGCAGCAGCGGCTGGCCGACGCGGGCGAGCGGGTGCGGGTCTACGTGCCGTACGGCGACCAGTGGTACGGCTATCTGGTGCGGCGCATGGCCGAACGGCCCGCGAACAGCGCCTTCTTCCTGCGCTCGCTCGTCACGAGGGGCTGAACAGCCCTGTCCGGCAACGGGATCGTCGCGGTGCTCGGCGCCGGCGTCATGGGCGAGACCCTGCTCAGCGGGCTGCTGCGAGCCGGCCGGCCGGTCGAGCGGCTGGTCGTCAGCGAGCGCCGTCCCGAGCGGGTGAGCGAGCTGCGCGAGAAGTACGGCGTGCGAGTGCTCGACAACGCCGCGGCCGCCGCGGCGGCCGAGGTCGTGGTGCTGGTGGTCAAACCCCAGGACATGACCGCGGTGCTCGAGGACGTCCGCGACCACATCGTGCCGGGCGCGCTCGTGGTGTCGCTGGCCGCCGGCATCACGACCACCTTCCTCGAGCAGCGGCTGCCTCCGGGCACCCCGGTCGTGCGGGTCATGCCCAACACCCCCGCGCTGGTCGACGAGGGGATGGCCGCGATCAGCCCTGGCGCGCACTGCGACGAGGCCCACCTGGGCCAGGCCGAGGCGCTGCTGCGCTCGTGCGGGCGCGTCGTCCGCCTGGCCGAGCAGCACCTCGACGCCGTCACCGCGGTCAGCGGGTCGGGCCCGGCGTACGTGTTCTACGTCGTCGAGGCGATGATCGAGGCTGGCGTGCTGCTGGGCCTGCCCCGCACGACCTCGACCGAGCTGGTGGTCCAGACGCTGTACGGGGCGGCGACGATGCTGCGCGAGACCGGCGTGCACCCCACGGTGCTGCGCGAGCAGGTGTCCAGCCCCGCCGGGACGACGATCGCCGCGTTGCGCGAGCTGGACGACCACCGGGTGCGGGCCGCCTTCCTGACCGCGATGGAGGCCGCGCGCGACCGCAGCCGCGAGCTGGCCACCGGCGCGGGCTGAGTGGGCCGCACCGGGACGTGCCCTGCCACCCGTGGTCCGCGCGGCGTGAGACGGTGACTCCATGAGCGATGTCACCGTGCGTGCCCTCGGGCCCGAGGACTGGCAGGCCTATCGCGAGCTGCGCCTGCGGGCGCTCGCCGAGGCGCCGACCGCCTTCACCAACACGACAGAGCAGGAGCAGGGCTTCGACGAGGCGCTGTGGCGGGCGCGGATGACGCGCTCGACCCGCCTGCTGGCGTCGGCGGACGACACCGCCGAGGGCGGCGCGGCCGTGGGGATCGTGTCGGTCGGCCAGGCCGAGCCGGACGTCGCCGAGCTGTTCGGCATGTGGGTCGTGCCCAGCTCGCGCGGGGCCGGCGTCGCGTGGCGGCTGATGGAGGCCGCGACCGAGCACGCCCGGGTGCAGGGCCGACGGGCACTGCAGGCCTGGGTGTCGACCGACAACGGGCGCGCCGTCGCGTTCTTCTCCAGCTACGGGTTTCGCCCCAGCGACCAGCGCCGGCCGATGACGAACGACGCGAGCCTCCAGGAGCTCGCGATGGTCCTACCCATCGGGGACGACTCCGGCTGGGTGCCGGTCGTGCGGTGACTGCCCGCGAGCAGGGGTAGCGTCGCCGCCATGGTGGCGCAGGCGCGGGTGATCTGGGACGACGACTTCGCCCGGTACGACTTCGGGCCCACGCACCCGATGGCGCCCCTGCGCCTGGCCCTGACCGCCCGGCTGTGCGACGACCTCGGGCTGTTCGGGATCGAGGGGGTCGAGGTGGTGGGCGCCGCGGTGGCCGACGACGACCTGATCGCGACCGTGCACGACCCTGGCTACATCGCCGCGGTGCGCGCGGCGTCGCTGGACCCGGACTCGGCGGACGCCTCGCGCGGCCTGGGCACGGCCGATGACCCCGCCTTCGCGGGGATGCACGAGGCCAGCGCCCGCATCGTCCAGGGCACCGTCGACCTGGCCCGCGCGATCTGGGCCGGTGAGGTGCGCCACGGGGTGAACTTCTGTGGCGGGCTGCACCACGCCATGCCCGGTCACGCAAGCGGCTTCTGCGTCTACAACGACGTCGCGGTGGGGATCCGCTGGCTGCTCGACCACGGCGCCGAGCGGGTGGCCTACGTCGACGTCGACGTGCACCACGGTGACGGCGTCCAGTCGATCTTCTGGGACGACCCGCGGGTCCTGACCATCTCGGTGCACGAGAGCGGGCGGGCACTGTTCCCGGGCAGCGGGGACGCCAGTGAGATCGGCGGCCCGGACGCGGAGGGGGCGGCGGTCAACGTCGCGCTGCCCCCCGGGACCTCGGACGCCGCGTGGCTGCGCGCCATCCACTCGGTGGTCCCCCAGCTGGTGCGGGCGTTCGACCCGCAGGTGCTGGTGACCCAGCACGGCTGCGACAGCCACTTCCTCGATCCGCTGGCGCACCTGGCGGTCTCGGTGGACGCTCAGCGCGTGGTGCAGGAGTCCATGCACGAGCTGGCCCACCAGGTCTGCGACGGCGCGTGGCTCGCGACCGGCGGCGGCGGCTACGAGATCATCGACGTCGTCCCGCGCTCGTGGGCGCACCTGGTGGCGATCGCTGCGCACCGCCCGGTGGCGACGTCCGAGCCGGTGCCGGCGCCCTGGTTGGAGCACGTCGAGGCCACCTTCGGTCGGCAGGCGCCGCCGCACATGGGGGACGGCCGCCAGACCTGGTGGCGCTCGTGGGAGGTGGGCCACGACCCGGACGACCCGGTCGACCGGGCAGTGATGGCGACCCGCAAGGCCGTGTTCCCGCTGCACGGTCTGGACCCCTGGTTCGACTGACCCGCTCGGGGCAACCACGACAAAAGCGCGCAGACACGCGGTGCCAGGTGCTTGACGTGGGGCCACAAGAGTGATCTCGGCTTCCCCAGCAGTCCCACCTGCCCCTATCGTGGGCCTTCGCGCGGATGCGGTCGTGCGCCGGTGGGGAAGCCGGCGACGCGTCGTGCCAGGACGAAACGGTGACGCATGTCCCCCGAACGAGCCTTTCCCGATGTGCGGTTCCTGACCGTGGCCGAGGTGGCGACGATCATGCGCGTGTCGAAGATGACCGTCTACCGGTTGGTGCACGCCGGCGAGCTGCCCGCGGTGCGCGTCGGCCGCTCGTTCCGCGTCCCGGAGCAAGCCGTGCACGACTACCTGCGCGACTCCTTCGTCGAGACCGCCTGAGCCGGATGTGACCGCCATGTCCGCGGGTCGTCACCGACCGCGATAGGCTCACGGCGAGTGGTCGGGTCGCGTACGTGACCGGACCGGCGTGACCCCGACTCCATACCCGACGACTGATCCGACGACTGACGAGGTAACTCATGGGCTCTGTCATCAAGAAGCGCCGCAAGCGGATGGCGAAGAAGAAGCACCGCAAGCTGCTGCGCAAGACGCGTCACCAGCGTCGCAACAAGAAGTAGCCCCACCCCGACACCGACGACCCCCTCGCCCCACGGCGCGGGGGTCGTCGATGTCTATGCTGGACACCGGAAAGCAAACGATCGAGGGGGGTGCGCGGTGGGTCAGGTCGTGCTCGTCACTGGGGTGTCCAGGTACCTCGGCGGCCGCTTCGCCGACCTGCTGCTGTCCCAGTCCGGCATCGACCGCGTCATCGGCGTCGACGTCGTCCCGCCGCCGCACTCGATCGGCGGGGCCGAGTTCGTCCGGGCCGACATCCGCAACCCCGTGGTCGCCAAGGTGATCGCCCAGGCCGAGGTCGACACGGTCGCGCACCTGAACGTCATCGCCACCCCGATGTCGGCCGGTGGCCGGGTGGCGATGAAGGAGATCAACGTCATCGGCACGATGCAGCTGCTCGCGGCCTGCCAGAAAGCGCCGACGGTGCGCCGGCTGGTCGTCAAGAGCAGCGCCGCGGTCTACGGATCGTCACCCCGCGACCCCGCGATGTTCACCGAGGACACCGGCGCCAAGTCGCTGCCGCGCAGCGGTTTCGGCAAGGACTCGATCGAGGTCGAGGGGTACGTCCGCGGCTTCGCGCGCCGACGTCCGGACGTCGCGCTGTCGGTGCTGCGATTCGCCAACATCATCGGGCCGCGCATCGCCACCCCGATGACCGACTACTTCTCGATGCCCGTCGTGCCGACCGTGCTGGGGTTCGACGCGCGGCTGCAGTTCGTGCACGAGGACGACGCCCTGCGCGCCATGCTCGAGGCCACCGTCGGGCCCGGCGTGGGCACGGTGAACGTGGCCGGCGACGGGGTGCTGACCGTGTCGCAGGCGGTCCGGATCGCCGGCCGGCCGGTGCTCCCGGTGCCGAGGGCGGCCGGCGGCTGGGTCGGTCGGATCGTGCGACGCTCGGGGCTGGCGGACTTCTCGCCCGAGCAGATGCAGTACCTCGCCTACGGCCGTGGGCTCGACACCACCCGGATGCACGAGGTGCTCGGGTTCACACCGGACTACACGACCCGCGCGGCGTTCGAGGACTTCGTGGCAGCCGCGCGCGGCAGCACCGCGCCGCTGATGCCGGCGCTGTCGCGCGCCGCGGTCGGCGCCGAGCGGCTGCTGCTCGGGGCCCTCGGCCGGCCCGGGGCGGCCTCGTGAGCCCGGCGGCGCGGCGCAAGACCCCGGGCGGCCAGGCCGGCCGGGTGATCCCGATCGACGCCGCCCGTCGCCGCGCC
>JACMOY010000096.1 GCA_014377795.1 Actinomycetota bacterium
CCGGGGCCCCCGGGGGGGCTGCCCCCGCCGGGCCGGCCCCGACCCGCCCCGCCGCCCCCCGAGCCGGGGCGCCCCCGGGGGCCCGCCCCGGGGCGGGGGGGGCGGCCGCCACGGTGCAGCACCGGGTGCGGCGCCGTAGGAGGCGGCGCCGGGCGGGGTGTCCGTCGGCGTCCCGGGCGCAGCGCCGTAGGAGGCCGGCGTCGGTGGTCCCCACCCGGACGGCGGGCCCCATGCGGGCGCGTCGTCCGGCGCACGCCACGCTCCGTCGTCCGGCGGTCGCTCGCTCACCCCTGCCCCCTCAGCCAACCCGCTCGCGCTGTCGTTCCGGTGCACCGGTCAGCATCACTGGCGTCATCGTGTCACGGGGCACCGACAGCCGCGGGGGCGCGGCCGACTCGCGCCCCTGTGGAAGAACCGGGTACGCCGCCGCCCGGGGGTGCGACCATGGGCAGATGCGAGATGAGGTGGGCCGTTGAAGGGCCGGGTGCTGGTGGTCGACGACGACGTCGCCCTGGCCGAGATGCTGGGCATCGTCCTGCGCGGTGAGGGGTACGACCCGGTGCACTGCGGTGACGGCGAGGGCGCGCTGGCCATGTTCCGCGAGGTGCGGCCCGACCTGGTGCTGCTCGCCGTGATGCTGCCCGGGGTCGACGGGATCGAGGTCTGCCGCCGGATCCGGGCCGAGTCCGGCGTCCCGATCGTCATGCTCACCGCCAAGACCGACACCGTCGACATCGTGGTGGGCCTGGAGTCCGGCGCGGACGACTACGTGCTCAAGCCCTTCAAGCCCAAGGAGCTGGTCGCGCGGGTGCGCGCCCGGCTGCGCAGCACCGTCGACTCCTCCACCGGGCGGCTCGACATCGGCGACCTCAGCGTCGACGTCGCCGGCCACACCGTGCGGCGCGGCGACGAGACCATCTCGCTGACCCCGCTGGAGTTCGACCTGCTGGTGGCCCTGGGCCGAAAGCCCTGGCAGGTCTTCTCCCGCGAGGTGCTCCTGGAGCAGGTGTGGGGCTACCGGCACGCGGGCGACACCCGCCTGGTCAACGTCCACGTGCAGCGGCTGCGCTCCAAGATCGAGATCGACCCTGAGAACCCCGAGGTCGTCGTCACCGTGCGCGGGGTGGGCTACAAGGCGGGGTCCGCGGGGTGAGCACCGGCGGGACGGCGCTGGGCCGCGGGGCGCGCCGAGCCTGGTCCGGTCTGCTGCACCGCTGGCGCAGGTCGCTGATGCTGCGTGTGGTGGCCACGACCATGCTGCTCGGCCTGATCGTCGTCGCGGCGATCGGCACCCTGCTGTTCAGCCGGATCCGCGACGGGCTGGTGCAGGACCGCCTCGTCGTGGCCAGTGGCGAGAGCAAGCGGGGGCAGCGGGACGCGCAGGTGCGCTTCGACACCGTCACGGACGACCTCGGCCTGAACCTGCTGGTCAACGACCTGCTGCCGCGCCTGGCCTCACCCGAGCCGGACCGCTCCCGTGACGTCGTCCTGCTGCGCGTCCCCGGCAACACCCGACCGGGCACGGTGCCCGAGCTCAGCTCGCGTGACGTCGCGCCGTCGGTCATCCCGCCCGCCCTGCGCCGGCGGGTCGAGCGCACCGGCCGCCAGGAGTCCCAGTTCGTGCGGATCCGCGACGTCGGGTCGACGCGCAGCGTGCCGGGCATCGCGATCGGGTCCAAGGTGAGCGTGCCCGTCGGCGGTGAGTACGAGCTGTACTTCGTGTTCAGCCTCGAGCGCGAGCAGAACACCCTCGACCTGGTGCGCCGCACCCTGTTCGGCGGTGGGGCGGCGCTGGTGCTGCTGGTCGGCGCCGTCGCCTTCGTCGTCACCCGCCAGGTCGTCGCGCCCGTGCGCCAGGCGTCGCTGGTGGCCCAGCGGCTGGCGTCCGGGCGGCTGCACGAGCGGATGCACAGCCGCGGCGAGGACGACCTCGCCAAGCTCGCGGGCTCGTTCAACGCGATGGCGATCAGCCTGCAGACCCAGATCCGCCAGCTCGAGCACCTGTCACGGGTGCAGCAGCGGTTCGTCTCCGACGTCTCGCACGAGCTGCGCACGCCCCTGACGACGGTGCGGATGGCGGCAGACGTGCTGCACGAGTCGCGGGCCGACTTCGAAGCCGCCCCCG
>JACMOY010000097.1 GCA_014377795.1 Actinomycetota bacterium
ACCGGCCAGGACGTCGACTGGACGCCGGGCCGCGACCAGTGGTGGGACGACGCCCTGGCCGCAGCCGATGCCGAGCACACGGCCCAGCCGATGGACGCCGGGCAGCCGCTCTTCATCCTCTACACCTCCGGCACCACCGGCAGCCCAAAAGGCATCCTGCACACCAGTGGCGGGTACCTGACCCAGGTGGCCTACACGCACCTCAACGTCTTCGACCTGCACCCCGAGACAGACGTCTACTGGTGCACGGCGGACGTCGGCTGGGTCACCGGCCACAGCTACGTCACCTACGGGCCGCTGGCCAACGGCGCCACGCAGGTGATCTACGAGGGCACCCCCGACAGCCCGCACCAGGGCCGCTGGTGGGAGATCGTCGCCAAGTACGGCGTCACGATCCTCTACACGGCGCCGACCGCGATCCGCACGTGCATGAAGTGGGGCGAGCAGATCCCGGCCGGGCACGACCTGACGTCGCTGCGCGTGCTGGGCAGCGTCGGTGAGTCGATCAACCCCGAGGCGTGGATGTGGTACCGCCGGGTCATCGGCGGCGACCGCACCCCGATCGTCGACACCTGGTGGCAGACCGAGACCGGCGCGATGATGATCAGCCCGCTGCCCGGCGTCACCACGACCAAGCCCGGGTCGGCCCAGACGCCGCTGCCGGGTATCAGCGTCGACGTCCTGGACGACGCCGGCGAGCCGGTGCCCAACGGCGGCGGCGGTTTCCTGGTGCTGACCGAGCCGTGGCCGGCGATGCTGCGCGGCATCTGGGGCGACCCCGAGCGGTACAAGGAGACCTACTGGTCGCGCTTCGAGCACATGTACTTCGCCGGTGACGGCGCCAAGAAGGACGACGACGGCGACATCTGGCTGCTGGGCCGCGTCGACGACGTGATGAACGTGTCGGGCCACCGGCTCTCGACGACCGAGATCGAGTCGGCGCTGGTCTCGCACCCGAAGGTCGCCGAGGCCGCCGTCGTCGGTGCAGCCGACGAGACCACCGGCCAGTCGGTGTGCGCGTTCGTGATCCTGCGCGCCGGCGCCGAGCAGGGCCCCGACATCGTCAGCGAGCTGCGCGACCACGTGGCCAAGGAGATCGGGGCGATCGCCAAGCCGCGCACGATCCTCGACGTCGCCGAGCTGCCCAAGACCCGCTCGGGCAAGATCATGCGCCGCCTGCTGCGCGACGTCGCCGAGAAGCGCGACGTCGGCGACGTCACCACCCTCGCCGACTCCGGCGTCATGGACCTGATCTCGACCGGGATGGCCGGCGCCAAAGAAGACTGAGCAGCAGCGCCGTCGCCCCGAGGCCGACCAGGATCAAGAGCGGCGCCAACGCCTGCCCGGCCAGCCAGCGCAGCCTCGGGACGCTCAGCAGCCCGAAGGTGGGCGCCGGCGTCGGCTCGGTGCGGCCGCCCGCGACCACGTCGGCGGCCACCGCCAGCACCTGCGGCGACACGCCGTCCGCGCCCGGGGTCGATGCGCCGGGCAGCGCCGTGAGGACGCGCGCCGTCCGCCCGGTGACGGGGTCCAGCAACGCGACCTCGGCCGGACCCCTCGCGGACCCCCTGGCGTACGCCACCACGACGACACCCTGACGCACCCACGCGAGGACCTCGGCGGATGACGCCCCCGGCAGTTGTCCCACGTCGACGACCGGCCCCTCCGGCAGGTCGGGCCGACTCGGGAAGACCGGGCCGCGGCGCAGCTGCGGGACGCCGGTCTCGCCGACCTGGGCGATGCCGAACGCAGTGCCACCGTCCGGCGACACCACCAGTCGGGGCTGGAGGACCAGGCCGTTGCCGAGATCACCCACCGTGCTCACCACCGGTCGTCCGCCGCTGAACCCCACCGGCCCGACCCCCGAGCCGACGAGCCGGGAGCGCAGCGTCAGCGCGTCGAGCACGTAGACGTTAACTACCCCTGAGCTGTCGCCTGGATGTGCGTAGTCCGTACCCCACACGGCCAGCGAACGCCCGTCCGGCGACCACTGGGCACCCTGCGCGTTGGTCGGGACCGAGGCTGCCGTCGACAGGCTCCCCGTGGCCAGCGTGAGGACCACGACGTGGTTGGCGGTGTTCGGCCCGGTCTCGATCGGCTCCTCGCTCACCCAGGCGACCCGCCGTCCGTCCGGCGACAGCGACAGGCCGTGGTCGCGGGCCCGCCATGGCAGCCTGCGGTACGAGCCGCCGTCCGCCGACACCACGAACGCCGCGCTGCCCACCGATTCCTCCCCTCGGGTGGCGACGACGTAGGCAGCGCGGGCCACCGGCCGTTGGCTGACCATCGCGGTCCACAGCGGCGGGACGAACAGCCGCTCCGGCAGGGCGCCCGGCCCGGTCGGCGCCACCGCGGGGGGCGCGGTGAGGACGCTGGGGACCACCACCAGCGTCAGCAGCAGCGCGCCCCCCGCCAGCGCAAGTGCGGGCAGCACCCACACCAGCCGGCGGGGGCGCGTGCGCCAGGCCGCCGTGGCCGCGCGCTG
>JACMOY010000098.1 GCA_014377795.1 Actinomycetota bacterium
GGGCGTGGTCGGCGCGTGCTTGGTCGGCGCGGGCGTGGTCGAGCGAGGACTGGTCGGCGCGGGCGTGGTCGGCGCGTGCTTGGTCGGCGCGGGCGTGGTCGAGCGAGGACTGGTCGGCGCGTGCTTGGTCGAGCGAGGATTGGGCAGCCCGTGCTTGGTCGGCGCGGGCGTGGTCGGACGCCGACTGGGCCGACCTGGTGTGGTCGGCGCGGGCGTGGTCGTCCCAGGACTGGACGGCGCGGGCGTGGTCGGCGCGGGCCTGGTCGGTGGCGGGCTGGGGTGGCTGAGCCGGTGGGGGTGAGCGCGACGGGGTCGATCCGCCGTCTCGTCCTCAGCCTGGTGGTCGCCGGCGGCGCGTCGTCCGCCGTGGTCATCGCCCTGGACGGCGGCCGGCCGGCGGTGCCGAGCTCGTGGCCGACCTGGCTGCTCACCCTGCTGCTGCTGGCCCTGGCGGCTGCCGCCGAACGGGCGTACGTGCGGGTCCGGCACGGTGAGAGCACCGAGGACCTCACCTTCTTCGAGGCCGTGGTCGTCATCGCGGCGCTGCTTCTGCCGGTGGCTCTCGCCGTCGCAGCGCTGGCCGGTGGGCTCGCGCTGACCTGCCTGCTGGTGCGTCGCCCACTGGTCAAGAGCGCGTTCAACCTGGGGTCGTACTCGCTCGGCGTCGCGGCGTTCGTCGCCGTCTCACGCCTGGTCGCCGGTACCGGCCCCGCCTTCTCGCTGGTCAGCGTCGTCGGGGTGGTGCTCGGCACCCTCGCCTTCGCCACCGTCAACCTGCTCGCCCTGGCTGCGGTGCTCGCCGCGGTCGAGGGGGTATCGGCGCGCGAGGTGGTGAACGACGAGTGGCAGCTCTCGGCGGTGATGGCCACCGGCAACGCCGGCGTCGGCCTGCTCGCCGTCCACCTGACCCACTCGGCCCCAGCGCTGCTCCCGTTCGTGGCCCTGCCACTGCTGGCGATCGCGTACTCCTACCGGGCCGCGGCCCGGCACGCGCTCGAGCGCGAGCGCAGCCGCTGGCTGGTCGCCCTGAGCGGGGCGCTGGCCGGCGACGCCGGCCCCGGCGTCATGCCGCGCGCCGCCGAGGCAACCCGCGGGGTGTTCGCCGCCGACCTCGTGCGCCTCGTGCTGCCCGCCGGGTGCGTGGTCGCCGACGCCGGCCCAGCGCGCACCGTCGTCCTGGACGGGCACGACGAGGGCGTCGTCGCCGGCCTGGTGGGGGCCGACGGGCCGGTGCGCCTGCCGGCGCGTGAGGGCAGCGGACCGGCGTACGCCGAAGTGGCCGTGCCGCTCGACCTGGACGCCGGCGTCCGCGGGGCCCTGGTGCTGGGCTGGCTGCATGCGCCGTCGCGAGGCCGACGGTGGGCGCGCACCGGCGCCGACCACGTCGACCCGGCGATGCTCGCCGCCGTGGCGGCGGCCGTGGCGGGTGCGCACCGGGCCGAAGCCCACCTCGACGCCCTGGTGGCCGAGTCGAGCAAGCTGCAGGCCGTCGTCGACCACAGCACGGACGGCGTCGCCGTCGTCGCCGCGGACGGCTCGGTGCTCGTGTGGAGCCCCACCATGCGCCAGCTGACCGGCAGCGACCCCGTCAGCAGCCCGCCCCCGACGGGGGACGAGGTCGTCGAGCCGGTGGCCGCGCTGCTGCTGAGCCTGGCCGGGCCGGACGTCGACCGCGCAGCGCTGGCGGTCGAGCTCGCGCGCCAGCTCGACCCCCGGCGCCCGCGCGGCGGCGTTCTGCTGGACGTCGGAGCGGGTGAGACGCGCCGCCACCTGGAGGTCACGGTCGCCCGGATCACCGCCGAGCGGGGCGAGGGCCGTCTGGCGGTGCTGACTGCCCACGACGTGACCGAGGCCCGCCGGCTCGAACGACTCAAGGGGGACTTCATCGCGACCGTCTCGCACGAGCTGCGCACGCCGATGACCCCCATCAAGGGGTACGCGCAGCTGCTGGCCACCCGCGGCGACCAGATGAGCCCGCAGCGTCGGCTGCAGGCGCTGCAGCTGATCCAGGAGCGGGCCGAGCACATGGGCCGGCTGGTGGACGACCTGCTACTCGCCTCGACCGTGGGCACCGAGGGGTCGGCGCGGCTCAAGGTCGAGCTCGACGACGTCGACCTGCGCGACGTGCTGCACCGCGCCGTCGCCGCGTTCCCCAGTCTGGCCGACCGGGTGTCGACCTCGTCAGCGGACAGTGAGGTGCCGGTGCGCTGCGACGCGGTGCGCGCCGTCCAGTGCCTGACGAACCTGCTCGGCAACGCCGAGAAGTACGCGACCGCGGGCACGGCGATCGAGGTCGAGCTCGCGGTGACGGACGGCTGGGCTGCGGTCTCCGTCGCCGACCGCGGGCCCGGCATCCCGCCGTCCGAGGCCGAGCGGGTGTTCGAGCGGTTCCACCGCCTGGACGACGCCCTGACGATGCAGCACGGCGGCAGCGGCCTGGGCCTGTACATCGCACGCGAGCTGTCGCGGTCGATGGGCGGCGACCTCACCCTCACCTCGGTGGTCGGCCAGGGGTCGACGTTCACGCTGCACCTGCCGCTGCGGGGGCCGGTGCCGGCCGGCGCCACGCCGGTGCGGACGACCCGGATGGAGATCACGACATGACCTACGTGCTGGTCGTTGACGACGAGGAGCCGGTGCGGCACCTGGTGCGCGACGTGCTCGAGCTGGAGGGCTACGACGTCGGTGAGGCCGGGGACGGTCCGAGTGCCTTGGCGATGATCGCTGCGCGGCTGCCGGACTGCCTGGTGCTGGACGTGATGATGCCGGGCATGAGCGGGATCGACGTGCTCAGCCGGCTGCGCTCGATGCCGGACTGCGAGCACCTGCCGGTGCTGGTGCTCACGGCAGCCGGGGACGACGGGACGACGTGGGCGGGCTGGCAGGCCGGCGCAAGCTACTACCTGCCCAAGCCCTTCGACGTCGACCACCTGCTCACCTGGGTCGACCGACTGATCGAGATCCGCGGCATCGACCTCGCGCTCGCTGACGTCGCGATGACCGTGGACACCGCCCCCGCCGACTAGCTGTTGACGTCAGCGCATCGGGGCAACGGGACGTCACTGATGATGCGCAGCTGCCCCGCAGTCGCGAAGCTCGCAGCGACCCGATGCCGATCGGTGTCGGGCCGGTTGCGCCTTAGGCCCCTGCTGCAGTGGCCGGGAAGCCACAACCTCTGGCCGGCCACCACGGTGAAGATGACCAGATCGACGATCGGGTGAGCGGGGATCACGTATTGAAGGCCTGACCCGATCCTGAGCACCGAGAACCGAGCTCAGTGCTGGTGACCGGGTCGAAGTGCGGTGACCAGGGGGTGCTCAGCGAACCGGACAGCTCCCAGAACTGGTCACGAGCGACACGCCCAACGTGCCCCCCCGGCTGGTGCGGCTGGGTCCAGCGCTGCCTCTGGGAGCGCCAGCAGCAGCTCGCAGGCCGTCGCGCCGAGGGGCCTGGGTGGACGTAC
>JACMOY010000099.1 GCA_014377795.1 Actinomycetota bacterium
GCCTGGCGAGCGGGGCCGGGCGCTCGTGCAGAGGGACGATGGGGGCGTGCCCGACCGCCTCAGCTCGCTGGATGCCTCGTTCCTGTACCTCGAGGAGCAGACGACGGCCATGCACGTGGGGTCGGTGTCGGTGTTCGGGGCGCCGGCCGAGGGGTTCGACTACGACCGCCTCGTGGCCCTGGTGTCGGCCCGGATCGCCTACGTCCCGCGCTATCGCCAGCGGGTGCGGGCCGTTCCCGGCCGCCTTGCTAACCCCGTGTGGGTGGACGACGAGAACTTCGACGTCGGCTACCACGTGCGGCGCTCGGCCCTGCCGCGGCCGGGCAGCGACGAGCAGCTGGACGAGCTGGTCGGTCGGGTGCAGGCCCGACCGCTGGACCGTTCTCGACCCCTGTGGGAGCTGTACCTGGTCGAGGGGCTCAGCGGCGGCCGCTTCGCGATCGTCACCAAGACCCACCAGGCGCTGGTCGACGGCATCAACGCCGTCGACATCGCCCAGGTGATCCTGGACGACACCCCCGAGGTGCCCGACCCACCGGTCGACAGCTGGACGCCCTCGCGCGAGCCCACCGACGTCGAGCTGGTCGTCAGCGCCCTGACCGACGTCGTCCGTAGTCCCGGCGAGGTGGTCGACGCCGTGCGCGGAGGCACCAGCGACGTGGTCGCCACGGCGGGTCGGGTGCTGGGCCAGGTCGGGCACCTGGTCAGCGCGGTGGCGCGCACGGCCGCGCGGCCCACGCCGACCAGCCCCTTGAACGTCGAGATCGGCGAGCACCGGCGGTTCGCCGTCGCCTCGACCTCGCTGGAGGACCACCGCGCGGTGCGCGCGCGCCGCCGCGGTCGGGGTGGCCCGCAGCTGGACGTCAACGACGTGGTGATGGCGACGGTCGCCGGGGCGCTGGGCGCCTGGCTGCCCACCCGCGGCGAGCCGGTCGTGCCCTCGACGATGGTGCGGGCCCTGGTGCCGGTCAGCGTCGAGCCCGAGGCCGACGACACGTCGTACCGGGTGGGCAACCGGGTGGCGGCGCTGGTGGTCGACCTGCCCGTGGGTGAGCCGAACCCGACCATCCGGTTGCACCAGGTGGCGTACGCGCTGCGGGCGCACGGTGAGACCGGTCGCGCGGTGTCGGCCCGCACCCTGGTGGGCATCGCCGGCTTCGCCCCGCCGACCCTGCACGCGCTGGGCGTGCGGGTGGCCAGCGCCGGGTCGCGGCGGCTGTTCAACCTGGTGGTCACCAACGTCCCCGGCCCCCAGCACCCGCTGTACGCGGCGGGCGCCCGGATGCTGGCGTCCTACCCGGTGATCCCGCTGGCCAAGGGACAGGCGCTGAGCATCGGCCTGACCTCCTACGACGGCGGGGTGTACTACGGCCTGAACGCCGACCGCGACGCCATGCCCGACGTCCAGGTGCTGGCCGGGTGCCTGGTCGAGTCCCTCGCCGAGCTGGTCGAGTCGGTGCGATGACCCGCCGCGGGCTGGTGCTCGGCGGCGGTGGGGTGCTCGGCGCGGCCTGGATGGTGGGGGCCCTGGGCGCGCTCGAGGACTCGCTGGGCATCGACGTCCGCGACAGCGAGCAGATCGTCGGGACGTCGGCCGGGTCGGTGCTCGCCGCGCTGATCGGCGCCGGGGTCGGGGTGGGTGACCTGCGTCGCCACCAGCTCGGTGAGCCGCTCACGTCCGGCCCGCTGGTCGGGTTCGCGTGGGACTACGAGACCGCCACCGGGGGCGCCCGACCGCCGCGGCCCCGGCCGGGACTGGGCTCGACGGCCATGCTCAGCCAGGGGGTGAGCCGGCTGCGCCGGTTGCCGCCGGTCGTGGTGCTCACGGCGCTGATGCCCGAGGGTCGCGGCTCGCTCGACAGCGTGGGGGCCCTGGTGCGGCACGTCGTGCCGCACGGGTGGGCGCCGCGCGACGGCGTCCAGGTGGTCGCCACCGACTACGAGACCGGTCACCGCGTCGCGTTCGGCCGCGACGGCGCCCCGCCCGCGTCGCTAGCCGAGGCTGTGATGGCCTCGTGCGCGATCCCCAGCTGGTACCAGCCGGTGCGCATCGACCACGCGCGGTACATCGACGGCGGCGCCTGCTCGGCCACCAGCGTCGACCTGCTGGCCGGGGCCGGGCTGGACGAGGTCGTCGTCATCGCGCCGTCGGTGAGCTTCGCGCTGGACGAGCCGGACGGGTTCGCCGAGCGGCTGGAGCGCCAGTGGCGCACCCGGGTGACCCGGCGCTGCCTGCGCGAGGTGGCCCGGGTGCACGCGGGCGGCACCGACGTCACGGTGCTCGGCCCCGGGCCCGAGGACCTGGCCGCGATCGGCTCGAATCTGATGGACGTCGGACGGCGCGGCGCCGTGCTGAGGACGTCGTCGCGCACCTCGGCCGCCGCCCTGCTGGACCCCGAGCCGCTGGACGCCCTGCCCGAGCGGGTGCGGGTGGCTGAGCGGGCCACCGGCGCCGAGCCCGACCTGGACGCCGAGGTGTCGTCCTCCCACGCCCCGGTCGACGTCCTGCCCTCGCAGGCAGGCACCGCCGACGACACCCGGCACCCGACGTCCAGCCGTCGCCGTCCACGGGAGCAGGACTGATGCGGATCTACCTCGCCACCACGACCACTGGGCTGAATGCGTTGCGCGGCAACGGTTTTGATGGCCACCTGGACGCGCATGCCGTGACCGGCGCCCTGCGCGAGGCGTACGCCGAGGGTGAC
>JACMOY010000100.1 GCA_014377795.1 Actinomycetota bacterium
CGGCGCCCAGAACGCGCCCGGCACACCACCTGCGCAACGGCCCTGCGTCCGCTCGACCGGGTGACCCCCTCCGTGGCCCTGCCGACCGCCGAGGGAGCCGCGACCCTTCCCGAGCTGGCCTCCGCGCTGCGGGCGGCGGGCGCCAGTGGCGTCGACGAGACCCCGCTGCGGCGTTCGCTGTACTCCTCGGACGCGTCGCTGTCCCGCGTGCAGCCGCAGGTGGTCGTCGTCCCCCGGCACGTCGACGAGCTGGACGCCGCGCTCGCCGTCGCACGCACGCACGGCACCTCGCTGACCATGCGGGGGGCCGGGACGTCGATCGCCGGCAACGCGGTCGGCCCCGGGGTGGTCGTCGACGTCAGCCGTCACCTGCACCGCATCGTCGAGGTCGACCCCGACGCCGCGACCGCGCTGGTCGAACCCGGAGTCGTGCAGTCCTCGCTGCAGGCGGCCGCGTCGCGGCACGGTCTGCGGTTCGGTCCCGACCCCTCGACCCACAACCGCGCCACCATCGGCGGGATGATCGGCAACAACGCCTGCGGCACAAGAGCTCTGGGCTACGGCCGCACCAGCGACAACGTGCTCGGCCTGGACGTCGTCTCCGGCGGTGGCGAGCGGCTGCTGGTCGGTGAGGTGCCCGGCTCGGGATCGACGTCCGCGCTGCTGGACTCGCTGCGCGGCGTCGTCGACGCCGACCTCGCCGTGATCCGCACCGAGCTCGGCCGGTTCGGCCGCCAGGTGTCGGGCTACTCGCTGGAGCACCTGCTGCCCGAGCGGGGGTTCGACGTGGCCCGTTCGCTGGTGGGCAGCGAGGGAACGCTGGCGCTCACCCGGCTGGCCCGGGTGCGCCTGGTGCGCGACGCGCCCGTGCGGGTCCTCGTCGCGCTGGGCTACGGGTCGATGGTCGAGGCTGCCGACGCCGTGCCCGCGGTGCTGCGCCACGGGCCGGTCGCCTGCGAGGGCTTGGACGCGCGGATCGTCGACGTCGTCCGCGCGCGGCGCGGTGCCGCGGCCGTGCCCGCGCTGCCCCGCGGGTCGGGCTGGCTGATGGTCGAGCTGGTCGGCGACGACCTGGGCGCGGTAGCCGATGCCGGGCGCCGGCTCGTGGCCGACGCCGGGGCGGTGGACGCCGCGGTGGTCACCGACGCCGCCCATGCCGCCGCGCTGTGGCGGATCCGCGAGGACGGCGCTGGGCTGGCCGCCCGCACGCCGGCGGGTGACCCGGCGCACTCGGGGTGGGAGGACTCCGCCGCCCCGCCCGAGCGGCTCGGTGCCTACCTGCGCGAGTTCGAGTCGCTGATGAGCGTTCACCGGCTGACCGGCCTGCCGTACGGGCACTTCGGCGACGGCTGCCTGCACATCCGGATCGACTTCCCGCTGTCGGCGCCCGGCGGCACCGGCGTGTTCCGCGCGTTCCTGCTCGAGGCGGCTGCGCTCGCGGCGCGGCACGGCGGGTCGATGTCGGGCGAGCACGGCGACGGCCGGGCGCGCGGTGAGCTGCTGCCGTTCATGTACACCACGGGCGCGATCGCGCTGTTCGAGCGCGTCAAGGCGGTGTTCGACCCCGACGACCTGCTCAACCCCGGGGTCATCGTGCGGCCGGCACCGATGGACGCCGACGTGCGCGTGGCCGCGGCCCCGGCCTACCGCCACCAGCTGGCGCTGGCTTATCGCCACGACCGCGGCGACCTGTCGATGGCCGTGCACCGGTGCACCGGGGTGGGGAAGTGCCGGGCCGACACCACCGTCAGCGGCGGGGTGATGTGCCCCTCGTTCCTCGCCACCCGGGACGAGAAGGACTCGACCCGCGGCCGGGCGCGCGTGCTGCAAGACGTCGTCGCAGGGCACCTGTCGTGGGACGCGCCCGCCGTCGCCGACGCCCTCGACCTGTGCCTGTCGTGCAAGGGCTGCTTGTCGGACTGCCCCACCGGCGTCGACATGGCCGCCTACAAGGCCGAGGCGCTGCACCAGCGGTACCGCGGCCGGCTGCGGCCCCGCTCGCACTACAGCCTCGGCCTGCTGCCCCGCTGGATGCGCATCGCCACTGCCACAGCGGGTGTGGCTCGTGCGACTAACGCCGCGATGCGCCTTCTGCACCCGCTGGTCACCGCGGTCGCGGGCGTCGACAGCCGCCGCGCGCTGCCGGCGTTCGCGCCGGTCACCTTCCGCCGGTGGTTCGCCGGACGGCGTCCGGTCGCCGCCGGTGCGCACGGTGAGGTCGTCCTGTTCGTCGACACCTTCACCGACGGGTTCTCTCCCGAGGTCGGTCAGGCCGCCGTGCGGGTGCTGGAAGCGGCCGGGTACGGGGTCCGGGTCACGGACGAGGCGACCTGCTGCGGCCTGACCTGGATCTCGACCGGGCAGCTGGACGGAGCCCGCCGCGAGGTCGGCGCGACGGTGCGGGCCCTGGTGCCGCACGTGCGGGCCGGCGCGCCCGTGGTGGGTCTTGAGCCGTCGTGCACCGGCGTGCTGCGCTCGGACGCCCTCGAGCTGCTGACCGGCGACGACCTGGCCGCGGCCACCGAGGTGGCCGCGGCGACCCGCACGCTGGCCGAGCTGCTCGCTGCGACCCCGGGATGGGTGGCGCCGGACCTGTCCGGCGTCCGCGGGGTCGCCCAGCCGCACTGCCACCACCACGCCGTCATGGGCTGGGGGCCTGACGCGGCACTGCTGCGCGAGGCCGGCGCCGACGTCCAGCGCCTCGGTGGCTGCTGTGGGCTGGCCGGCAACTGGGGCGCCGAGCGCGGCCACCACGAGGTCTCGGCCGCGGCCGCCGAGCAGCAGCTGCTGCCTGCCGTGCGCGCGGCCGGGCCGGACGACGTCGTCCTGGCCGACGGGTTCAGCTGCCGCACCC
>JACMOY010000101.1 GCA_014377795.1 Actinomycetota bacterium
AGCCCCCCGGCTGGGCCCGGGGCGGGATCGCGCCGCCCGACGCCGTCGCCTCCATCGACTACCGCGAGCTCCACTTCCGCCTCGTCCGTCCGGTGCGGGGCGTGGGCTACGACAGCCGCCCGCCGCGCCTGCTCGCCGCCACCGGGGGCGCCGACTGGTTCATCGCGGTCAAGGGGCTCTATGCCCGCCGGCAGGGACTGGCGGACCGGCTCGTGGGCGCCTACCCCGCCCGGTTCAGCAAGGTCTTCAGCAACGACGTGGTCGACGTCTACCGGGTCGAACCACCGGCCTGAGTCGCCATCCCTGCGGGCAACGCACTTCTCACCCTCAGGACCCATCAGGTGCAGGGCCGACGTGTCGACTACGACAGCAAGGACACGAGCGGGTGACGGCTGCCGGTCGAGCCCGGCTCGCTGAGTCCCCCCTCGTCGCGGCCGTCCGGCCACCCCAACTCGGGAGAAGGCACCCATGATCCGTCGACAGGCCGTGCTCGGCGTGGCCCTGCTGGTCGCGCTCCCGGTGACGGCCGGACCGGGCGCGGGGCTGGCCGCCGCCTCCGGATCCACCTCGCTACCGGCCGCGAGCACCGCGAGGTCAGGCCCGGCCGCCACCGCGGTGATCGTGCGGTGGAAGGGGGGCGTCAGCGCCACCCGCCAGGCCCAGGCGCTCGCCCGCCAGGACCTGCACCGCACCGCACGCCTCCCGCTGGTGGCCAGCACCGACGTGGTCGCCGTCCCGGCCGGCAGCTCGGCCGAGCGGACCGCGCGCGAGCTGGAGGCGGACCCGAAGGTCGCCTACGCCGAGCCGGACTACCGGCTCACCCCCACCTCCGCCGATCCCGGCTTCCCGGCCCAGTGGGGGCTGGCGAACACCGGCCAGACGGTCACCGTCGGTACGAGGTCCTCGGTCGGCACCGCCGGCGTGGACCTCGGCGCGCCCGCGGCCTGGGCCGCGCTGGCGGGGGCGAGCACGGCCCCGGTCACGGTGGCGGTCCTCGACACCGGGATGGACTTCTCGCACCCCGACCTGGCCGGGCACGTCTGGACGAACCCCGGCGAGATCCCCGGCAACGGGATCGACGACGACCGCAACGGCTACGTCGACGACGTGCACGGATGGGACTTCCAGCACGGCGACCCCACCGTCTACGACGACCCGAGCCTCGACCGGCACGGCACCCACGTCGGCGGCATCATCGGTGCCGTCCGGGACAACGGCACGGGCGTGGCCGGGGTCGCCGACAACGTGCGCCTGCTGCCGCTGAAGTTCCTCGGCGCCGACGGCGGGGCCACCTCCGACGCGATCCGCGCCATCGCCTACGCGGACGCTGCCGGGGCGCGCATCATCAACGCCAGCTGGGGCGGCCCGGAGTACAGCCAGGCGCTGCGGGACGCGATGGCGGCGTCACCGGCGCTGTTCATCACCGCCGCCGGCAACGGGGGCAGCGACGGCATCGGCGACGACGACGACCTCATCGCTGAGTACCCGACCTCCTACCGGCTGCCCAACGAGATCAGCGTCGCGGCCGTGACCAACACCGGGGCGCTGGCGTCGTGGTCGAACTACGGCCCGATCAGCGTCGCGCTCGGTGCGCCGGGCCAGGACATCGTCAGCACCGTGCCGGGCGGCCTGTACGGCTACCTCAGCGGGACCTCGATGGCTGCCCCGATGGTCAGCGGGGTGGCGGCCCTGGTGGCGCAGGCCCGACCGTCGCTGAGCGCGGCGGGCATCTCCGCCGTGCTGCGCAGCACCGCCCGTCCGCTGCCCGCGCTGGCCGGCAAGGTCACCACCGGCGCGGTGGTGGACGCGGCTGCCGCCGTCGCCGCTGCGCTCGCGCTCCCCAGCACCGCTCCGGCCGGGCCGGCCCCGCTGCCACCCCCGCCTCCGCCGCCGACGATCCCTTCGCCCGCCCCGCCGCCGACGCCCCCACAGCCGGTGCTGGCGTGCCCGGTCGGGCTTCCGGACGCGGGCTTCACCGACGTCGCAGGTGACGTGCACGCCGCGGCCATCTCCTGCGCCGCCTGGTGGGGCGTGGTCCACGGCCGGACCGCCAGCACCTACGACCCGAGCGGGCTGGTGAGCCGCGGCCAGGCAGCGAGCCTGCTCGCCGGGGTGCTGCGCGCCGCCGGCCGGTTGCCGGTGACCGCCGCCGACCGGTTCACCGACGACGACGGCAACGTGCACGAGGCCAACATCAACGCGCTGGCGTCGCTGGGGATCATCAGCGGCACCTCGGCCAGCACCTACGCCCCCGGCCGCAGCGTCACCCGCGGCCAGCTGGCCAGCCTCGTCGTCGCCACCGGGGGGTACCTGACGCGCACCACGCTGGGAGCCGGTCCGACCCCGTTCACCGACATCGGCACCGACGTGCACGCCGGCGACATCGCCAAGGCCTACACAGCAGGGCTGATGTCCGGCACCTCGGCCACCACCGTCGCGCCCGGGCGGTCGGCCCCCCGTGACCAGGCCGCCCCCGTGCTCGCCCGGGAGCTGCAGGTGCTGGTGGCCGCCGGAGTGCTCACCCCTGCGCCGTCGGCCACTGCCTTGGCGGGAGGGAGTCCCGCAGGGGCCTAGACTCCCTGCGTGACCCAGAGCAGCCCCGCCACCCGGCGACTCGACCTCCCGGTGCCGCAGGCTCCCGCGACCGCCGAGCCGGGGCCGAGCGGGGTGCGCCTGCCCGATGACCAGTCGGCGCCGGAGAGCCTCGACGTCACCGTCGTGCTGCCCTGCTACAACGAGCAGGCGCACGTGGTCGCGGAGCTGGAGCGCATCACCGCCGCCCTCGACGCCAGCGGCCGCAGCTACGAGCTGCTGGTCATCGACGACGCCTCCACCGACGACACGCTCGCCGTCCTGCGCGCGGCGGCCCCCCGCTTCCCGCACCTGCGGCTGATGCCGTTCACCCGTAACGGCGGCTCCGGCACCGCCCGGCGGATCGGCACCCAGCAGGCCCGGGGCCGGGTCGTGGTCTGGACCGACGCGGACATGACCTACCCGAACGAGCGGATCCCCGAGCTGGTCGCGATGCTCGACGAGGACCTGAGCATCGACCAGGTCGTCGGGGCCCGGACGTCGGAGGAGGGCACCTACAAGCTGCTGCGGGTACCGGCCAAGTGGGCCATCCGCAAGCTCGCCGAGATCCTCACCGGCACCGTCATCCCCGACCTGAACTCCGGGCTGCGGGCGTTCCGCCGCGAGGTGTCGCTGCCCTACCTGCGGCTGCTGCCGCCGGGGTTCTCCTGCGTCACGACGATCACGCTGTCGTTCCTGAGCAACCAGCACGACATCCGCTACGTGCCCATCGAGTACGCCAAGCGGGCCGGCACGTCGAAGTTCCACTTCACCAAGGACGCCTACCGCTACATCCTGCAGGTGCTGCGGATGGTCATGTACTTCAACCCGCTCAAGGTGCTGATGCCGGTCGCGCTGACAATCCTGGGCCTCGGGCTGGTCAAGCTCGGCTACGACGTGGTCGCGCACTCCTTCCGGGTCACCACCACCACGGTGCTGGCGATCGTCACCGGGTTCCAGGTGGCGGCGCTGGCGCTGCTGGCCGACCTCGTCGTGCGGTCCCGTCAGGACTGACCCGCCGGCTCCTCCAGCAACGACAGAAGTTCACCCGCAGACCGCCGCTTTCGGCCCCACGAAGGACCGGACGCGGGCGTAGGCTGATCCCAGCGCTGGGTAACTGCCCGGCCTCTCAACGAAGGGAGCCCGCGTGTCCACCCGCGTGCTCGTGGACGCCTCGGCCGTCCCTGCTGACCGAGGCGGGGTGGGCCGCTACGTCGACGGGCTCATCGCCGCCCTCGACGTCGCCGGTGCCGATCTTGCCATCGCCTGCCAGCGCGCCGACGCCGAGCGGTACGGGCGCCTCGCCCCCTCCGCGCGCGTCGTCGCCGGCCCGGCCGCGGTCAGCCACCGCCCGGCCCGCCTCGCCTGGGGGCAGACCGGTCTGCCGCTGGTCGCGCAGCAGGTCAACGCTGACGTCGTGCACTCCCCGCACTACACGATGCCGCTGCGCAGCGGCCGCCCGGTCGTCGTCACGATCCACGACGTGACGTTCTTCACCGAGTCCGACCTGCACACCTCGGTCAAGGGCACCTTCTACCGCTCCGCCACCCGCACCGCGCTGCGCCGGGCGGCCCGGTGCATCGTGCCCTCCAAGGCCACCCGCGACGAGCTCGTGCGGGTCCTCGAGGCCGACCCCGCGCTGCTCGACGTGGCCTACCACGGCGTCGACGCCACCATGTTCCGGGTGCCCGACCCGGCCGAGGTCGAGCGGGTGCAGGGCCGCCTGGGCCTGCACGGCACCCCCTACGTCGCCTTCCTGGGCGTGCTCGAGCCGCGCAAGAACGTCCCGAACCTCGTCCGCGGCTGGGTCGAGGCCGGCAAGGACCGCGAGAACCCCCCCGCACTGGTCCTCGCCGGTGGTACCGGCTTCGACGAGCAGGTGGACGCCGCCGACGCCCTGGTGCCCTCGCACCTGCGGGTGGTGCGCCCCGGCTACCTGCGCTTCGCCGACCTGCCCGGGTTCCTCGGCGGTGCCGTCGTCGTCGCCTACCCCTCGCACGGGGAGGGCTTCGGGCTGCCGGTGCTCGAGTCGATGGCCTGCGGCGCAGCGGTGCTCACCACCCCGCGGCTGTCGCTGCCCGAGGTCGGGGGCGACGCGGTGGCCTACACCGAGCCCGACTCCGCCGCCGTCGCCGTCGCGCTGGGCGCCCTGCTCGACGACCCGGCGCGCCGGGCCGAGCTGGGTCGGGCCGGGCACGCGCGGTCGCTGGAGTTCACCTGGGCCGACAGCGCGCAGGCGCACCT
>JACMOY010000102.1 GCA_014377795.1 Actinomycetota bacterium
ACGTGGCGCGCCAGCAGATCGGCGCGCGCACCGCGACCCCCCGCGAGGCTCGGCTGCTCGGCACCCGCCGGTCGGCGCCGGGGCTGGCGATGAGCCGGCGCGCCTTTGACAGCGCGGGGGCGGCGCTGGTGTACGGCGAGCACTGCTACCGCAGCGACAGCTACGCGATCGAGGTCACGGTGGTCGAAGGATGAGCGAGCCGGTACGCGTCGGGGTGGTGGGTCTGGGGATGATGGGGGGCACCCACCTGCGGGTGCTGCGCTCGCTGGCCGGGGTCGACGTCGTGGCGGTTGCCGACGTCGTGCCCAGCGCGCTGGTCGGGGCCGGCCCGGCGACGACGTACGACGACCCGCTGATGCTGGTGCGCGACGCTGACGTCGACGCGGTGCTCGTGGCGTCCTCGGACGCCACCCACGCCGAGCTCGTGCTGGCCTGCCTCGACCGCGGGCTGCCGGTGCTCTGCGAGAAGCCGCTGACCACCTCGGTCGAGGACACGTTGGCGATCCTCGCCGCCGAGTCGGCCCGCGGACGACGCCTGGTGCAGGTGGGTTTCATGCGCCGGTTCGACCCGGCGTTCGCCGCGGTGCACGACGCGGTGCGCGCCGGCACGGTGTCCGCCCCCGCAGTCATCCACACGGTGCACCGAAACCCGGTGTCGTCGTATGCCTTCACGCCCTCGGTGCTGGTCGCCAACTCGGCGTCGCACGATGTCGACCTGGTGCGCTGGATCACCGGTGACGAGATCGCCGTGGTCAGCGCCACCGTGGCCCCCGCGCCGGACGCACGCTTCGCGTCCGTGCTGCTGCGGTTGACCACCAGCAGTGGTGTGCTCGCGAGCACCGAGCTGACCTACGGCCCGGGTTGCGCGTACGACGTCCGCTGCGAGGTGGTCGGGCGGACCGGCTCGGTGGCCACGCCCCCGGACGGCAACGGCGTCGACGGCGCCTGGGTGCACCGGTTCGACGAGGCCTACCGGCGCCAGGACGCCGCGTGGGTGGCGTCGGTGCACGGTGACCCGGTGGGTGCGGGGGTCATGGACGGTCTGGCCAACGCCCTGGTCCTGGCCGGCGCCGAGCGGTCGCTGGTCACCGGCCAGCCGGTGACTCTCGAACCCCCACCCCGCCCCTGACCCCGCACTTGCGTCACTACTCGTCGCCGACCCAGCACGGGCGCGCGTCACTTAGTGAGGCAAGTGCCACCTGGGGGGATCAGCGGCCGGTGTAGTTGGGGGCCTCGACGGTCATCTGGATGTCGTGGGGGTGGGACTCCTTCAGGCCGGCGGCGGTGATCCGCACGAACGTGCCGTTGCGCTGCAGCTGCTCGATGGTGGCCGCGCCGCAGTAGAACATCGACTGGCGCAGGCCGCCGACCAGCTGGTGGGCCACCGCCGACAGCGGGCCGCGATAGGGCACCTGCCCCTCGATCCCCTCGGCCACGATCTTGTCGTCGTTGGCGACGTCGTTCTGGAAGTAGCGGTCCTTCGAGAACGAGCGCTGCTCGCCGCGCGACTGCTGCGCCCCCAGCGAGCCCATCCCCCGATATCCCTTGTACTGCTTACCGTTGACGAAGATCAGGTCGCCCGGGCTCTCGTCGCAGCCGGCCAGCAGCGAGCCGAGCATGACCGTGTCTGCGCCCGCTACCAGCGCCTTGGCGATGTCGCCGGAGTACTGCAACCCGCCGTCACCGATCACCGGGACGCCGGCCGGCCGGCACGCCAGCGAGGCGTCGTAGATGGCCGTCACCTGGGGCACCCCGACCCCCGCCACGACCCGGGTGGTGCAGATCGAGCCCGGGCCGACACCGACCTTCACGCCGTCCGCACCGGCGTCGACCAGCGCCTGGGCCGCGGCCCGGGTCGCGACGTTGCCGCCCACGACGTCGACCGCCGCAGCCGCCGGGTCGGACTTGAGCCGGGTGATCATCTCGAGCACCGCCCGCGAGTGCGCGTGCGCCATGTCGACGACGACCAGGTCGACCCCGGCGTCGATCAGCATCATCGCCCGCTTCCAGGCGTCGTCGAAGATGCCGATCGCGGCCCCCACCCGCAGCCGACCCGCGTCGTCCTTGGTCGCCATGGGGTACTTCTCGCTCTTGGTGAAGTCCTTGACGGTGACCAGGCCGCGCAGCCGGCCGGCGTCGTCGACCAGCGGGAGCTTCTCGACCTTGTGCTTGGCCAGCAGGGCCATCGCGTCGTCCGGTGAGGTGCCGACGGGGGCCGTCACCAGGGGCATCGGCGTCATGACGTCGCGCACCAGCCGCCCGCGATCGGTCTCGAACCGCAGGTCGCGGTTGGTGACGATGCCGAGCAGGCGCCCGGTCGCGTCGATCACCGGCAGCCCCGAGACGCGGTAGCGACCGCACACGGCGTCGACCTCGCCGACCGTCGCCTCGGGGGTGGTGGTGACGGGGTGGCTCACCATGCCCGCCTCGGAGCGCTTCACGACGTCGACGGCGCTGGCCTGGTCCTCGATCGAGAGGTTGCGGTGCAGCACTCCCAGACCGCCCTGGCGGGCCATCGCGATCGCCATCCGCGACTCGGTGACGGTGTCCATGGCCGAGGACAGCAGCGGTAGTCGCACGGTGATCCGCTTGGACACCCGCGAGGTCGTGTCGACCGCCGAGGGCACGACGTCGCTCTCGTGCGGCTGCAGCAGCACATCGTCGAAGGTCAGGCCCAGGACGGCGAACTTGGCGGGGACCTCGGACGGCTGGGTCATCGATCGCCTCTTCTGTGCAGGAGATGCCGTGCAGGAACGCCGGGGCAGGCTTTCAGCCTACCGGCGACCTCAGTGCACCATCCCCCAGCGGTAACCCACCGCCACGGCCTGCGCGCGGTCGGCCGCGCCCAGCTTGCGGAACAGCCGACGGGCGTGCGTCTTCACCGTGTCCTCGGACAGGTAGAGCTCCTTGCCGATCTCGGCATTGGACCGACCCCGGCTCATCCCGGTCAGCACCTGCTGCTCGCGCTCGGTCAGAGCGGGCTGCGCAGCGGTGACGGCGCCGACGCTGACCGGCGCGGCCTGCCGGCGCCAGGCGGCGTCGGTGATGGCCTGGACGACGATCGCGGCGAGCTCCCCGCGCGAGGCGTCCGTGACGACGTACCCCCGCGCGCCGGCGCTGATCGCGCGCGCGACGCCATCGACGTCCTCGGCCACGGTGAGCATCAGGACGCTCGCCTGCGGGTGCAGCGCCAGCAGCCGCCGGGTCG
>JACMOY010000103.1 GCA_014377795.1 Actinomycetota bacterium
CCGTGACGACCGCGCCCGAGCGGAGGCCGCGACCGCCCGTCTGGAGCTGCTGTCGCTGGTCAGTGCCGAGCTCGTGGCGGCCGGGCTGGCCGTCGAGGACGCCGTCGCCCGGCTCGCCGGGCTCGTCGTGCCGGGGCTGGCCGACTGGTGCGTCGTCTCACTCATCGACGACGAGCAGATCCGGGACCTCGGCAGCTGGCATCGCGAGGCGTCCCTGCGTCCGGTGGTCGAGAGCTACGTCTCGAACCGGCTCGACGGACGTGTTGACCTCGGTGCGGTGCAACGGGCCTGGAAGACTGGGCGGCCGGCCGTGATCGTCACCCGGGCGACCGACGTCGTCCTGCCGACGCTGGGGTCCGAGGTGGCGAAGACCAGCCTGTCGCAGCTGGCTCCGGAGTCGGTGGTGGCCGTGCCGATGACCGCCCGCGGCCAGATCACCGGGATCCTCGCGCTGTGCCGCGGGGCGGACCGTCCGCCGATGTCGGACGACGAGATCACCACTGCGCTCGAGGTGGCCAACCGCGCCGGGTTGGCGCTGGACAACGCCCGCGCGTACGCCGAGCAGCGCAGCCTGGCCGAGGTGCTGCAGCGCAGCCTGCTGACGACCCCGCCCGAGCCCGACCACTGCCAGATCGTCGTGCGCTACGTGCCCGCAGCCCAGGCGGCCTCCGTCGGCGGCGACTGGTTCGACGCGTTCCTGCAGCCCGACGGCGCCACGATCCTGGTCATCGGCGACGTCATGGGACACGACACGGCGGCGGCGGCGGCCATGGGCCAGGTCCGCAGCCTGCTGCGGGGGATCGCCTGGCACAGCGGCGCCGCCCCCGCCGAGGTGCTGTCGGGCCTGGACGCGGCGATGCAGGGGCTGCAGGTCGGCACCACCGCCACGGCCGTCGTCGCCCGGCTCGAGCAGAGCCTCGACGAACGCGGCCGGGGAGTCACGCGACTGCGGTGGTCGAACGCCGGCCATCCGCCGCCGATGGCGATCAACGCGGACGGAACCGTCATGGTGCTCTCCGGCGTCGACCACGACCTGCTGCTGGGGTTCGACCCCTTGACCCGGCGCGCGGAGTCCAGCGTCATGCTCGACCGGGGCGCGACGGTGCTGCTGTACACCGATGGCCTGGTCGAGCGGCGCGGCCAGGACCTCGACGAGGGCCTGGCGCTGCTGCGCGAGACCCTGACCGAGCTCGTCGACCTTCCGCTGGACGAGCTCTGCGACGTCCTCCTGCGCCGGATGCTTCCCGTCGAGGCCGAGGACGATGTGGCCCTGGTCGCCGTGCGCCTGCACCTGCAGGACGCGCCCCGTCCGGCCGAGGCCGGGCCCGAGCGGGTCCCGCCCAACGTCCCCGACGAGCCGTAGCGGCGTCAGGAGCGCGACACGACCTGCCCTGCCGGTGTGAGGACGGCGTCAAGACCGCACGCCCTGAACCCGTTCCAGCGGTGCACGTGCAGCGTCGGTGGGGTGGGTCCGGTGGTGGGAGCACCTGCTGCACTACCCGGGCGCCTTGCGGCTCAGGGCCCGCCTGCTGTTCACGCCTGGGGTGATGGTGTGCAGCGTCCCGCACCAGCTGGCCAGCGTGCACGACCTCGTGGACGCGCAGGCCGGGTGCGAGACTGGGGCGGTGTCGAGGCGGGTGTGACGGGGGACGCGGCGAGCGAGCCGACGCTGGACGTCGGCGCGCTGCCCGTCCCCTCCGCCGGCCTGTCACGGCGTCGCCAGGCGGTGGCCGCGCTGGTGCTGGTGCTCGGCCTGCCGTCGCTCACCGTGGTGCTGGTCGACCACCGGTCGCCCGCGTCGTTGGCGACACCGGTGCTGCTGGTGCTCTCGCTCGTGGTGGTCGTCGCGCTGATCGGCGGGCTGCGGGTGGCACTGCCGGCCGCGGTGATCGGCGGTCTGACGCTGAACTGGTTCTTCACCGCGCCGTACGGCACGTTCGCGGTCGACTCGTCCGAGGCGCTCGTCGTCCTCGCGGTCTACCTCGGTGTGGCGGTCGCGGTGAGCTACGTGGTCGACCTGGCGGCCCGGCGTACGGCCGAGGCGGTGCGGGCCCGGGCCGGGGCCCGGGCGCTGGCCACCCTCGCCGGGGCGGCGCTCGACGAGCAGCAGACCCTGCCCGATCTGCTCGAGCGGGTGCGTCAGGTGTTCGGGATGCGCCAGGTGCAGCTGCTCGAGAGCACGGCCGGTGGCGCACCGGTCGTGGCGGCCGAGGTGCTCGTCGATGCTCAGCCCGACCCGGACGAGGTCGAGCTGCAGGTGCCCGCCGGCCCGCACCTGGTGCTGTCGGTGAGGGGTCCGGCGCTGTTCGCCGCCGACCGTCGGGTGCTGGCCTCGTTCGCCGGCGCCGCGGCGTCCGCGCTGCAGGGCCGCCGCCTGGCGGAGGGGGCGAGCGCCGCCCGCGAGCTGCAGGCTGCCGACCGCATGCGCACCGCACTGCTGGCTGCCGTGGGCCACGACCTGCGCACCCCGCTGTCGGGGATCAAGGCGGCCGTGTCGAGCCTGCGGCAGCAGGACGTGCGCTGGACCGACGACGAGGAGCGCGAGCTGCTGCAGACCGTCGAGGAGTCGGCCGACAAGCTGCAGGCTCTGGTGGCGAACCTGCTCGACGCGTCGCGGCTGCAGGCCGGCGTGGTGCACGTCGACGCCCGGCCGCTCGGAATGGACGAGGTGGTGGGACGCGTGCTGCTCGGGTTGGCACCGCCGGATCGGCGTCGGGTCGTGGTGGACGTGGATGAACGACTGCCGGAGGTGGCCGCCGACGCCGGGCTGCTCGAAAGGGCCCTCGCGAACGTGGTCGACAACGCCCTGCGGCACGCGCCGGTGGGGACGAACGTGCTGGTGCGCGCCGCGGTGACAGAGGGTGGCGTGATGTGCGAGGTGGTCGACCACGGCCGGGGCGTCCCGGCCCACGCCCGCGAGCAGGTCTTCGCGCCGTTCCAGCGGCTCGGTGACCGCACACCGGGGGGCGTCGGGCTGGGACTGGCGGTCGCCCGCGGGTTCACCGAGGCGATGGGCGGCAGTCTCACCCCGCACGACACGCCCTCGGGCGGCCTGACCATGCGGCTCACCCTGCCCCTGGTCGAGGTGCCGCGGTGACCCGCGTGCTGGTGGTGGACGACGACGCCCAGCTCGCGCGCGCCCTGAGCATCAACCTGCGGGCCCGCGAGTACGACGTGACGACGGCCGGTACCGGCTTGGCGGCGCTGCGCCTGGCGGCCTCGCACCCCCCGGACGCCGTGATCCTCGACCTGGGGCTGCCCGACCTGGACGGCGTCGAGGTCGTCGCGGGCCTGCGCGGTTGGACGTCGGTGCCGATCCTGGTGCTCTCGGCCCGTGAGGGCCAGCGCGACAAGGTCGCGGCACTGGACGCCGGAGCCGACGACTACGTGGTCAAGCCGTTCGGCATGGACGAGCTGCTGGCCCGGCTGAGGGCGGCCCTGCGGCGGGCCGCCGGCACCGGCGTCCCGGGCACCAGCGAGGTGGTGACCGACGCGTTCCGGGTCGACCTGGCGGCCAAGAAGGTCACCCGCGACGGTGTCGACGTCCGATTGACCCCGACCGAGTGGCACCTGCTCGAGCTGCTCGCGCGCAGCCCGGGCCGCCTGCTGCCGCAGCGCGACCTGCTGCGCGAGGTGTGGGGGCCGGCGTGCGAGTCCGAGACGCAGTACCTGCGGGTGTACATGCGGACCCTGCGCCAGAAGCTCGAGCCGGTGCCGTCGCGGCCGGTGCACATCATCACCGTGCCGGGTCGGGGTTACCGGCTCGAGCTGCAGGCAGACCAGGTGGGCCGCGCGACCTGACGGCGGGGCGCGGTCGGCGTGAGAGGTCCGGCACAGGCATGCTGGTGGGGCACCCGTTCCCTGTGAAAGGCACTTTTCGTGACCGGCCCCGCCACCGACTCCGCCACCGACTCCGCCACTGCGCCCCCCGCACTCCCGGCCGGCGCGGCCGCGCCGCCGCACGCCCCCCGCGGTGGGAATGCCCTGGTGCTCGCCGGACTGGGCATCGTCTTCGGGGGCATCGGCACCAGCCCCCTGGACGCCCTGCGCACCCGGGTCACCATCGGCCGGGGGGCC
>JACMOY010000104.1 GCA_014377795.1 Actinomycetota bacterium
GCGGCCACCGACCGGCACCGCGAGGGCGGCACCCGCCAGCCGCGAGCGCACCATGGCCGCGCTCGCGGCCTCGGCCAGGCCGTACGAGGTGCTCTCGCCACCCGAGTCGATGTCGGTGGCCGGCAGCAGGGTCGAGGCCAGCCGGCCCTGGGCGGCCTCGGCGCGCAGCCCGCCCGTGATGTCGACCACAGCGGCCAGCTCGGGGCCGGTGGGAGCCCCGGGCAGGGCTGCCAGGATCGAGCGGCGCTGGTCGAGGGCGGCGGGCAGCGCCCCCAGGACGGCCTCCACGACGGTGTCCTGGCGGGCCAGTCGCGAGGCCTCGGGTTCGCTGCCGACCAGCCACTGGGCGTACGACGCCGCCTGGGCGCCGCCCAGCCGCTGACGCGGGCCGGCTGCGAGCAGCACCGCGGCGCCGGCGTCCTGCCCCCGGGTGACATCGACGTCCACGTCGACGACGACCCCGCCGACGCGGTCGACCAGCGCCGCGAGCGCCCCGGTGTCGAGCACCCAGGTCGCGTCCACGCGCAGGTCGAGGGCGTCGGCCAGGGCCGCGCCGACCGCGGACCGGCCCGGCGCCAGGGCCTGGGTCATCGGAACGCGCCCGGCGCCCGGGACGTCCAGCACCAGCCGGCTCGGCACCAGCACCTGCTGCGAGGGGCCGGCGCCGGAGGCGAGCACCGAGATGCCGGTCACCTGTGCGCCCTGCGCCAGGGCGAGCGCCACGACGTGCTGACGGGCGACTGCAGCAGCCGCAGTGGCGACCTGGCTGCCGGCTCGGCCGCGCAGGTGGACCACGGTCAGGACCGCGGTTGCTGCGACCGCGAGCACGATCAGGACCGCGAGCAGGCGCACCCAGCGCGACCGTCCAACCGGCTGCGGCAGCATGGATCGGTCCGCAGCGGGCGGTGTGCGAGTGGCGGCAGAGGGCCTCGTCGTGGGCGGGGCAGCCCGCAGCGGCGCCGGCGCCGGGGGGCGGTCCAGCAGCAGCACCAGCTCGTCCTCGACCCGTTGCAGCTCCGGCGCCGTCACCGACGGGTCCGGCGACCAATCCTCGCGCAGTGCCTCGGCCTGCAGGGCGCGACGCTGGGCCATCCGCGTCGGTTGCGGCGCGGGGACGACCTGCGGCTGGGACCAGACGGGCTCGTGCCGGTCCCACGGCCGGGCGCCCGGGGGCCCCTGGCGCGGGCGCGCGGCACCCGGGCTCTGGCCGTGATCGTCAGGGGTCAGCAGGTCTGCCACCTAGAGGGTGTCGGCAGGTTCACCCGTTCGGTAGAGCCCGTACTTCGCGATGAACTGCACGACCCCGTCCGGCACGAGGTACCAGACCGGCTGGTCCGCCCGCACCCGAGCGCGGCAGTCGGTGGACGAGATCGCGAGGGCGGGGATCTCGAGCAGGCTGATCCGCGCCGCCGGCACCCCGCGACGCGACAGCTCGTGCCCCGGCCGGGTGACGCCGACGAACGTCGCGAGCTCGAACAGCTCGTCGACGTCCTTCCAGGACAGGATCTGGGCCAGGGCGTCGGCCCCGGTGATGAAGAACAGCTCGGTGCCCGGGTGGCGGGCCGACAGGTCGCGCAGCGTGTCGATCGTGTACGTCGGGCCCGGGCGGTCGATGTCGACCCGGCTGACCGTGAACCCGGGGTTGGAGGCCGTCGCGATGACCGTCATCAGGTACCGCTGCTCGGCCGGGCTCACGGGGACGTCGGACTTCTGCCACGGATCACCGGTCGGGACGAACACCACCTCGTCGAGGCCGAACACGGATGCGGTCTCGCTCGCAGCAACCAGGTGGCCGTGATGGATCGGGTCGAAGGTGCCGCCCATCACCCCGAGCCGGCGACGTGGCGAGCTGGGCTCACTCACGCGGGCACCGACACGTCACCATCACCGTCACCGTCGACGGCCGCGATCAGCGGTGGCGGTTGCTGGTGCCCCGGAACGACCAGGTGAGCCCGAGCAGGGCGACGAAGACGATCAGCGCGATGAGCCCGAAGGTCACCGGCGAGTACGGCAGCGCCGAGCCGCTCTGAC
>JACMOY010000105.1 GCA_014377795.1 Actinomycetota bacterium
CTCCCGCCCCCCCTCCTGCCCTGTCGGTCCCCGCCCCTAGGGTGGCCGGGTGACCCCAGTCGCCGCCCCCGCGCCGTCCACGACGACCACGTCGACGGCGTCCGGGCCACCCGCCCGCCTGCTGCTGCTGGACGGTCACTCGCTGGCATACCGCGCCTTCTTCGCCCTGCCGGTCGAGAACTTCTCCACCTCGACCGGCCAACCCACCAACGCCGTGTACGGCTTCACCTCGATGCTGATCAACCTGCTGCGCGACGAGAAGCCCTCCCACGTGGCAGTCACCTTCGACGTCTCGCGCCAGACGTTCCGCACCCTCGAGTACGCCGAGTACAAGGCCGGGCGGGCCACGACCCCCGACGACTTCAAGGGGCAGGTCTCGCTGATCCGCGAGGTGCTCGAGGCCCTGCGGATCCCGGTGGTCGAGAAAGAGGGCTACGAGGCGGACGACGTCATCGCCACCCTCACCACCCAGGCGCTCGCGGCGGACATGGAGGTGCTGATCTGCTCGGGTGACCGTGACAGCCTGCAGCTGGTCACCGCGTCCAGCACGGTCCTGTACCCCGTCAAGGGGGTCTCCGAGCTGTGGCGGATGACCCCCGAGGCGGTGCTCGAGCGCTACCTGGTCACTCCCGAGCGCTACCCCGACCTGGCCGCCCTGGTGGGCGAGTCCAGCGACAACCTGCCCGGGGTGCCGGGGGTGGGGCCCAAGACGGCAGCCAAGTGGCTGGCGACGTACGGCGACCTGTCCGGTGTGGTCGCCCGCGTGGACGAGAGCGGTGGCAAGGCGGGGGCCAGCCTGCGCGAGCACCTGGACGGCGTGCTGCGCAACCGCCGGCTGAACCACCTGGTGCGTGACCTCGAGCTGCCCCTGCACCCGCACGACCTGCTGCGGCAGCAGTGGGACCGCGAGCAGGTGCACCAGGTCTTCGACGGCCTGGAGTTCCGGGTGCTGCGCGACCGGCTGTTCGCCACCGTCGAGGCGGCCCGGCCCGAGGCCGACGGCGGTTTCGACCTGGCCACGGCCCGGCTGGGCCCGGGCGACGTCGCCGGCTGGCTGCTCGAGCACGCCCCCGTCGACGTCCGCTCCGGGGTGCACGTCGTCGGGTCCTGGGCCCGCGGCACGGGGGACGCCCGTGGCCTGGCCCTCGCCACCCCGGACGGCGCCGCGGCGTACGTCGACCTGCTCGACCTGTCCGAGGCGGACGACGGCGCCCTCGGTGCCTGGCTGGTCGACCCGCAGCGGCCCAAGGCGATGCACGACGGGAAGGGACCGCTGCTCGCGCTGGGCGCCCGCGGCCTGGCCGTGCGGGGGATCGTGAGCGACACCGCGCTCGCCGCCTACCTGGTGCGCCCCGACCAGCGTTCGTACGACCTGGCCGACCTGGTGCTGCGTCACCTCGGCCGCGAGCTGCGGATCGAGGACGGTGGCGACGATGGCCAGCTGACCATCGACACCGGCGACGGCGGTGACGACGCCGACCACGCGATGGTGCGGGCCCGGGCGGTGCTCGACCTCGCCGACGCCCTCGACCTCGAGCTGGACGAGCACGGGGGGTCCGCGCTGCTGCGCGACGTCGAGCTGCCCCTGGTGACCGTGCTGGCGGCGATGGGGCGCACCGGCATCGCCGTCGCGGTCGAGAAGCTGCGCGAGCTGGAGTCGGGGTTCGCGCAAGTCGTCCGCCGAGCCGCCGACGACGCCCACGCCGCGCTGCCGGCCAGCCCCGACGGCTCGGATCGCGTGCTGAACCTCGGCTCACCCAAGCAGCTGCAGGTGGTGCTTTTCGACGAGCTCGGCATGCCCAAGACCAAGCGCACCAAGACGGGGTACACCACCGACGCCGAGGCCCTGGTCGACCTGTTCGCCAAGAGCCCCCACCCGTTCCTGGAGTCCCTGCTGCGGCACCGCGACGTCTCGAGGCTGCGGCAGACCGTCGAGGGCCTGCTCAAGACGGTGGCCGACGACGGCCGGATCCACACGACGTACAACCAGACCATCGCTGCGACCGGCCGGTTGAGCTCGACCGACCCCAACCTGCAGAACATCCCGATCCGCACCGACGAGGGCCGCCAGATCCGCGAGGCGTTCGTCGTCGGCCCGGGCAGCGAGTGCCTGCTGACCGCGGACTACAGCCAGATCGAGATGCGGATCATGGCGCACCTGTCGGGTGACGCGGGCCTGATCGAGGCGTTCCGCACCGGCGAGGACCTGCACCGGTACGTCGGCGCCCGGGTGTTCGGCGTCCCCACCGACGACGTGACACCGGCCATGCGCTCGAAGGTCAAGGCGATGAGCTACGGCCTGGCCTACGGGCTGTCCGCGTTCGGGCTCTCGCGCCAGCTGCGGATCGAGGTGGACGAGGCTCGCGGCCTGATGGACGACTACTTCGACCGCTTCGGGGGGGTGCGCGACTACCTGCGCGAGGTCGTCGACCTGGCCCGGCGCACCGGCTACACCGAGACGATGCTCGGCCGCCGCCGCTACCTGCCCGACCTCACCAGCGACAACCGTCAGCGCCGCGAGGGTGCCGAGCGGATGGCCCTGAACGCGCCGATCCAGGGGTCGGCGGCCGACATCATCAAGGTGGCGATGCTGCGCGTCCAGGCAGCGCTGGGCGAGCACGACCTGCGCTCGCGGCTGCTGCTGCAGGTGCACGACGAGCTGGTGCTCGAGATCGCCCCGACCGAGCGCGACCAGGTCGAGGCCCTGGTTCGCGAGGCTATGGGCAGGGCCGCCGAGCTGACGGTGCCGCTGGACGTCTCGGTCGGCGTCGGCGCCTCGTGGGAGCAGGCCGGGCACTGACGCCGGGCAGCCCCGCCTCGTTTCGGCTGGACCGGCTCTAGGCTCGACCGCATGACGATGACCCCGGACGAACCGCTCGGCACGGTCGAGCAGGCCGTGCTCGACGAGGCCGCGCAGGTGCTCGACGACCAGGTGGTCCCCGACCAGGCGGCCAGCATGGATGTCCTTGACTCCCCGCGCCGGATGCTGCTCGTGCACGCCCACCCCGACGACGAGACGATCGGCAACGGCGCGAGCATGGCGACCTACGCCGCCGCGGGGGTGC
>JACMOY010000106.1 GCA_014377795.1 Actinomycetota bacterium
GGGCGGGGGGCGGGGGGGGGGGTGGCACAACTCCTCCGCACCCCTGCCCGCACGGGGCGCAGGCCCGCCGACCGACGGCAGCCGATCTCGTTGACCCGGGTGAGCCGGAGTCAGCCGACGGACCCCCCATCTCGGCCATGGTGACGTCGGAGCGGACCCCCGTGCCGAGCTTGGTCGTGCAGAACTCCGCGGCCAGCCGGGGGGAGGAACGCGGGGTGGGGGAGGAAGGGGCAGGGGGACGTCGGGCAGGCTGGCCCGACCCCGTCGCCCGAGGAGAACCCATGTCCGTGCGCCCCCCGCACCGCCGTCAGCACCCGGTCGTCGTCGCCCACACCGAGGAACGGATGGCGCGTGCCCAGCTGCGGGTCGCCGACGCGATCACCTCGTTCGCCGGCTCGATGCTGTTCGTCTACCTGCACGCCGCGGCGTTCGCCGGCTGGATGCTGTTCGCCGAACCAAGCCCCTGGCCCTCGCTGACCCTGATCGTCTCGCTGGAGGCCATCTTCTTGTCCACGTTCGTGCTGATCGGTCAGAACCGGCAGGCCGCGTTCGCCGAGGCCAAGGCAAACCACGACTTCAACGAGTCCGAGCTCGAGCTGCGCACCAACACCGAGCTCACCCGCCAGATCCACGCCCTGACCACCGAGCTGCATCGCCGCGTCGTCCAGGGTCCGCCGCTCTCGTCCTGATCGGACGCGCCGTCACTGGCACACTCCCCCGGATGAGCACCCGCACCGCCGACCTGTCCGACGCCGACGACGACCGCCTGCGTCCGTGCGTCCTGCCCTGGCGCTCGTTCGGGGCGCACAGCTCGTTCCAGGGTCCGGCGTCCACGGTCCGCTGCCGGGACGACAACGGCCTGGTGCGCGCCGCCGTCCAGGAGCCCGGGCTCGGCCGGGTGCTCGTCGTGGACGGCGGGGGCTCGCTGGCGACGGCACTGGTCGGCGACAACCTCGCGGGGACCGCCGCGGCCAACGGGTGGGCCGGTGTCGTGGTCGTGGGGGCCGTCCGGGACGTCGTGGCGCTCGCGACCACACCCATCGGGGTGCTTGCCCTCGGGGTGGTCCCGCGCCGCGGAACCGACGGCGGCCTCGGCGAGCGCGACGTGGCGGTGGCCGCGGGTGGCGTGGTCGTGCGGCCCGGTGCGCAGGTGGTGGCCGACGAGGACGGGGTGCTCGTCGACGTGCTCCACCCTGACATCAGCATGTGATATATCTGTCGCACATCAAACTGCTGGAGAGGGTTCCGATGGCGGCACTGCACGCTCGGCGCGGGGCCGAGGCGGCCCGGTGATCGAGGTCGACGGCAAGGTGGTGTTCACCGAGCTGTCCGAGCTGGTCGCGCCGCAGCACACCGCTCTGCTGATCATCGACATGCAGCGCGACTTCATCGAGGCGGACGGCGCCTTCGGGCGCCTCGGTATCGACGTCTCGGCCTACGCGCCGGTGCTCCGCTCGATCGTGCGGCTGCGCGAGCAGGCCGTCGCCGCGGGGCTGCTGGTCGTGCACGTGCAGAACGCCGCGCTGCCGAACCGGATGAGCGACTCACCGGCCCAGATCCGCTTCAACATGCGCATGCACAGCGTGGCGCGCGGCGATCGGGCCCCGCTGCGCTACACGGTGCCCGGCACGCCCGGCCACCAGATCGTCCCCGAGCTGGCCCCCATCGCCGGCGAGCTCGTCGTCACGAAGTACCGCTCGAGCGCCTTCTGGGGCACCAACCTCGAGCTGCTGCTGCGCAGCAACGGCATCCGCAGCGTGGTGCTCGCCGGCTGCACCACCGAGGGCTGCGTCGAGTCCACCGCCCGCGACGCGATGTTCAACGACTACTACGTCGTGCTGGCCGAGGACTGCGTCGCCAGCGACGACCAGGCCCAGCACGAGGCCGCGATGCTGCTGATGCGCCACCGGTTCGACCTGGCCCGCTGCGACGAGATCGCGGCGGCGTGGGCGGGCGCTGAGAGCATCGCGGATCGGCTGATCTCGTGAGCCCTGACCCGAAGCGGCCGGGTCGGCTGTCGGGCCGGGTCGCTCTGGTCACCGGGGCGGCGTCCGGGATCGGCGCCGGTATCGCGCAGGGTTTCGCCGCCGAGGGCGCCGACCTGGCCCTGGTCGACCTCGTCGACGAGTCAGCCGCTGCACCCGTCCTGGACGCCGCCCGCGGTCTCGGCGCGCGGGTCAGCTACCACCGCGCGGACGTGTCCGACGAGAAGGCGGTGCGGGCGATGGCCGCCGCGGCGACCGACACCCACGGCCGGGTCGACGTCCTGGTGAACAACGCCGGGATCTTCACCCAGTCGCTGCTCGAGGACATGCCCGTCGCGGACTGGGACCGCGTGCTGGCCGTCAACCTGCGCGGCACCTTCCTCGTCACGCGCGTCCTCATCGAGCCGATGCCCGCGCGCGGGTGGGGGCGGGTCATCAACATCGCGTCGCAGCTCGGCCAGATCGGCGGCACCGAGGTTGTCCACTACTGCGCGAGCAAGGGCGCGGTCATCGCGTTCACCAAGGCGCTGGCGCGCGAGGTGGCGCGCCGCGGCGTGCTGGCCAACGCGATCGCCCCCGGCCCGATCCAGACCCCGCTGCTGGACGCCGAGACGCCGGCCTGGCGCGCCGCCAAGCTCGCCGAGCTGCCGATCGGACGCTTCGGTGAGGTGAGCGAGGCCGTGCCCACCGCCGTGATGCTGGCCTCCGACGACGGCTCGTACTACGTCGGTCAGACGCTCGGCCCCAACGGCGGGGACGTGATGCTGTGACCATTCCCGTTGCA
>JACMOY010000009.1 GCA_014377795.1 Actinomycetota bacterium
CACGCCGACCCGGGTCGGACGCCGTCCCTCGGCGGCCGCGTCGCGGTACCGGTCACCGACCGCGTCGAAGAAGCCGCCCAGCGCGCTCAACCGACGCAGGTAGCCCCCCACCGCATCCGCATCCGTCAACGACGCGGTCGGCACGGCCATGAACGCCTCGCCCTGCGGTGAGCCGTAGCCGTCGGCCGAGGCGTTCGCCGCCCAGCTGCCGTGCTCGAGGTCGGCCCGAGCGGCCCCGGCCAGGCTGAGCAGCACCTCGCGGTCGATGCGGTCGTCGGTATCCAGCTGGCGGACGTCGAGCGCCCGGGCCGCGGCCTCGATCACCCCGATCCTGGCCGCGGCCGCTGCTGCGCCGGCCTCGCTCGGGTCGGGCACCAGGTCGTCGAAGCCGCTGACTCCCAGCATCGTCGCGTTGAACGGGTCGGCCGTGTGGACGGCCTCGAAGAACTCGTCGTCGAGCCGGGCGAGCCCTGGGTGCCGCGTCACACCCAGATCCCGCGCAGTGCCCGCAGGATGTTGCCACCGACGACCGCGCGGATCTCGTCGTCGCTGAACCCGTGCTGCACCAGCCAGCCGCAGATGTTGGCGAAGTTCTCAGTGGGGTTCTCCAGCCCGTCGACGTACTCGACCCGCTCGTGGGCCGGGCCCGCCGTGGCTCCACCGAGGTTGAGCAGGTGGGCGAACACCGTGTGCAGCCCGACGTGGTCGCCGTAGAGGGTGTCCGGCCCGAACGCGACGTGCTCGATGCCGACCAGGTCGATGCAGTAGCCCAGGTGGTCCATCACCGAGTCGATGCTGTGCCGCGGGTGGGCGGCCGAGACGGTCGTGTGCGGTGCAGCCGACATGCCGATGACGCCGCCCGTGTCGGCGATGGCTCGCAGCACGTCGTCCGGCTTCATCCGCGGGATGTCCCAGACTGCGCGGGCCCCGGCGTGCGTCATCAGCACCGGGGTGCTGCTGGCCCGGCAGACGTCCAGGCTGGTGCGGTCCGAGGAGTGCGAGACGTCGACGGCCAGGCCGAGCTGGTTCATCCGCCGCACCGCGCGGTGGCCGAACGACGTCAGGCCGCCGTCGACCTGCTCCGACAGGCCGCTGCCGAGGGAGTTGCTGTCGGAGTACGCGATCCCGATCTGGCGCAGACCCAGGCCGTACAGCACGTCGAGCCGGTCGATCTCGTTCTCGATGGGGGTGGCCGCCTCGAGGCCGAACACGATGCCGACGGTGCCGTCGCGGTGGGCCTGCTCGATGTCCGCGACCCGGCGCACGACGGTGACGTCGTCCTGGTGGGCGATGTCGGCCTGGCGCATCCCGAGGTCGGTGGCCACGTCGTCCCAGCGCCAGGGTGCGTGGCCCGTGACGCAGGCCGTGCCGTCCATCATGTTGTCGAACACGACCGTCATGCCCGAGGCGCCCAGCCCCGCGAACGCCGTGTGCTGGCGCCCGGTGCGGTTGTACGCGGGTGTGTCGCGCATGTCGGCCGGGAACCGCACCGGGTGGTCGTGCAGGCTGATCACCAGGCTCTCGTCGAGCAGCTGCCGGGCACGCTCGGCCTCGGCCGGGCTCAGCCCACCGTCGTACGCCGGCACGCGGTCGAACTCGGGCGCCAGGTCGAGCGTGGGCAGGTCGTCGGCCTCCAGGTAGCCGAAGGAGACGTACGGGTGTTCGCTCATGGGGTCCTCGTCGCTGGGGTGAGAGCCGTCAGACGGTGCGGCCCGTCGGCGAGCAGGGTGAGCAGCTCGTGCCAGGCGCGAACGCCCTCGGCCAGGCGGCGGGTGCGCATGAACTCACCGGGTGCGTGCAGCTTCTCGTCGGCGGTCGAGAAGGAGAAGAACAGCGTCTTGGCGCCCAGGACGTCCTCGAACAGGGTGGTGGCCGGCAGAGTGCCGCCGATGCAGGCGAGCAGCACCTCCTGGCCGGGGTAGACCCGTTGCAGGGCAACGGTTGCAGCGCGGATGGCGGGGTGGTCGCGCGCGATCGTGTACGCGGGCACGCGCGCCGCGTCGACCTGGACGTCGACCCGCACCCCCGGCGGCGGGTTCGCCGTCAGGTGCTGGCAGATCGCGTCGAGGACGTGGTCCGGGTCCTGACCCGGCACCAGGCGGCACGAGACGTGCGCAGTTGCCCGGTGCGGGATGACCGTGTACTTGCCGCCGGCCTCGATGCCGTTGACCTCCAGGGTCGGTCGTTCCCACAGCCGCTCGAGGGTGCTGAACCCCGGTTCGCCGAACACGGTGTTGACGCCGAGGTCGGCGGCGTAGGCGTCATCGTCGAAGGAAACCGCGGCGATCTGCGCCCGCCGTGCCGATGACAGCTCGGGAATGCCGTCGTAGAAGCCGGGGACCGCGACGGTGCCGTCGGGTGCGTGCAGCCCGGCGACGAGCTGCACCACGGCATGCAGGGGGTTGGCGACGGTGCCGCCGTAACGACCCGAGTGCAGGTCGTCCTCCGCGCCCGTGACCACCAGGCTGAGCGTCGCGAGCCCCTTGGACGCGGTCGACAGCGAGGGCTCGCTGGGCCGCCACATGGCGCCGTCCGCCGAGATGACCAGGTCCGCCGCGAGCTCGGCCGCGTGGTCGGCCAGGTAGCCCGGGAGGTGTGGGCTGCCGATCTCCTCCTCACCCTCGATCAGCAGCTTGACGTTCAGCGGCAGGCGGCCCTCGCGCTCGAGCAGCGTCCGCAGCAGCGTCACGACGAGGTAGACCGGGCCCTTGTCGTCCGAGACGCCGCGCCCGCGCAGCACGTCGCCGTCGACCGTCAGCTCGAACGGCGGCGCGACCCACTCGGCCAGGTCGCCGGTGGGCTGCACGTCGTAGTGGCCGTAGACCAGCACGGTGGGTGCGCCCGGTGCGCCCAGCCACTCGCCGCGGACGACGGGGTGCCCGGCGGTGTCCTCGACCCGGCCAGCCATCGGCCCCAGGCGGGCGGCGAGCCAGTCGGCCGCTGCCCGCATGGTGTCGGCCGTGGCATCGCGGCTCACGCTCTCGATCCCCACCCACTGCGCCAGCTCACCGAGGTCCAGCGCCTGCACGGCTGCCGCCGTCGGGTCGGATGCTGGGTCAGTGGTCGGGTCGGACGCCGGCTCAGAAGATGGCATGGCCGCCGTCGATCGACAGCGTCTGCCCGGTGACCCAGGATGACGCCTCGGCGGTGAAGAACCGCACCCCGTTGGCGATGTCGTCGGCGGTGCCCAGGCGCCGGACGGCGATCCCGTCGACGAGCTCGCGCTGCCCCTGCTCGCCGTAGCTCTCCCACTGCTTCTGGGTCGAGGGGTTCGACAGGACGAAGCCGGGGGCGATGCAGTTCACCGTGACGCCGAACCGGCCCAGCTCATGGGCGGTCTGCCGGGTCAACCCGATCTGGCCGGCTTTTGCGCTGGCGTAGGCCTGGATGCCGGTGAGGCTGACGCTGCGTCCGGCGCCGGACGAGATGTTGACGATGCGGCCCCAGCCGCCGTCCTTCATGCCAGGGATGACGGCGCGGGTGCAGTTGAAGGTGCTGGTGAGGTTGGCGTCGACGACGGCTCGCCAGTCGTCGTCGGTGACGTCCTCGAGCGGGCGGCCGGTCTGGCCGACCACACCGCCCGCGTTGTTGACCAGGACGTCGACCCGGCCGACCTCGGCGACGAACGCGGTGACCGCGGACGAGTCGGTGACGTCGAGGGTGTCCTTGTCGACGCCGTGCACGGTCGCGCCCTCGGCGCGCAGCATCGCCGCGATCGCCGCCCCGATCCCGTGCGCGGTGCCGGTGACCAGCGCCACCCGGCCGCTCAGCCCGCCGCTCATCGCGCACCCCCGGCGAGAACTCGCTCGACGACGGCCGCGACGGCCAGCAGGTCGGCGTCCCTGCCTCGACGGCCGGCCAGCTGCAGCCCCACGGGCAGGCCGTCGTCATCGCGGCCGCTCGGCAGCGAGATCGCCGGTCGCCCGGTCAGGTTCGCGCTCTCGGTGAACAGACCCTCGACCTCGCCGTCGGG
>JACMOY010000107.1 GCA_014377795.1 Actinomycetota bacterium
TCGGTGGTGCGGCACTCCAGGGTGGCCAGGGACTGCTCGAGCAGCGCGGTGCCGGTGTGCGGACCGCGGCGGTGCGGCACCCGGTCGAGCTGGCCGTGCAGGGGTCGACCCCGGGGGGCCAGCCACGCGGCGACCGCCCGGGCCGAGTCATCCAGCACGTTGACCGTCCACAGGCCCGACGCCTCGATCGCGTCGTGGAACCTGGCCTCGCGCTCGACGCAGACCAGCACCAGCGCGGGCTCAAGCGACACCGACGTGAACGCGTTGGCGGTCATCGCGTGGTCGATGCCTGCGTGCAACGTGGTGACGACCGTGACGCCGGTGGCGAACCGGCCCATCGCGCGGCGGAACATCCCCGCGTCCACGGGCAGGTCACCGACGGAGGCCGCGCTCACCGCGCCACCGCCGCAGGCCGCGCGGGTGAGCGCAGGGTCGAGCGCAGCGGCAGGGCCACGGCCAGGCCGAGCACCGCGGTCCCGCCGAGCAGGAACGCCCAGCCGTGCGCGTCACCGGGCACCAGCACGTCGCCCTCACGGCGGCGCGAGCTGGCGAGGGTGACGACGGCGAACCACCCGAGCGCCAGCGCCGCCCCGCTCCAGCGGGTGCGTGCCGCCGCCTGGACGGCCACCGCGAGCGCACCGAGCAGCAGCACCGCGAGAACGACGCCGACCGGCAACCGCGCCGTCCCGACGACCAGCTGCTGGGCGCAGCTGCCGAGCACCCCGGCGACTGCCCCGGCCAGAAGGCCTGCCCCGAGTCGGGGCAGCAGGGGCGCGGTCACCGGCTCAGACTACGCGGGGCCGCTCGCTGGTGAGGTCGATGACCTGCTGGGACGACGGAGCGTCGTGGGCGACGCGGGCTGCCTCGAGCACGTCGGTGATCTCGCGCCCGATCAGCTCGTGGCGCTCGACCAGCGCGTCGCGCAGCGCCGCCACCAGATGCCGGTTGGCGCCCATCAGCCCGCGGACGGTGGTCTTCTGGCGCTGCAGCAGGTCCTCGACCATCTCGCGGCCCTGGCCGTCGCCGAGCACCCGCCCGACCAGGCCGGAGTCCGAGAACGCCGAACCCTGCACCGCGGCGAAGGACACGAGCGTGTCGACCATGCCGGCCGCGCCGACCATCTGGGCTGCGACCGTCGTCGCGTACTGCAGGGCGCCGCTCGGGCCGGTCGAGATGTCGTCGAAGAAGATCTCCTCGGCCACCTGGCCGCCGAACGCGATCTGGATCAGCGCCTCCATCTCGGTCTTGGACCGGGTGTAGACGTCGGCTGGGTCACCGTGCGAGAGCAGGCCGAGGGCGTCGCGACGCTTGATGATCGTCAGCACCTCGAGCCGGCGGTGCGGCGCCACGAGCCAGGCAATCGTGGCGTGGCCGGCCTCGTGCGTGGCGATCAGCCGCTGCTCGTGGGCGGTGTAGGCGACCGGCTGGCCCAGGCCCACCTCGGTGATCAGCCGGGCGTGCTCGACGTCGGGCCAGGTCATCGCGGACCGGCCCGCCTCGAGGGCGCGCACCAGCGCCTCGTCCATCAGCCCCTCGATCATCGCCGGGCTGTACCCCTGGGTGATCGCGGCGAGCGCGTCGCGACGCTCGTCCCCCCTGGCCCCCACGGCCAGGTCGGCGCCGTGGGCCTTGCGGCTCAGGAAGTGGTCGATGATCTGACGGCGCCCGCTCTTGCCGGGAAGCTCGAACGACAGGCGCTGGTCGAACCGGCCCGGCCGGAGCAGCGCGGGGTCCAGCCGCTGGGCGGTGTTCGTCGAGGCGAGCAGCATGATGTTGGCCTGGGTGATCATCGGGCCGCGCAGCCGTCGGTGGGCCGGCAGCAGGAGGTTGACGGCATCGACCAGCGCGCCGTGCACGCGCTGGCCGGGCGTGGGCTGGTCGAAGGACTGCATCTGCACCAGCAGCTCGTTCACCGTCATCTGCGAGTCGCCGCCGCTGGTGAACCCCGAGTGCACCGGCGCGAGGTCCGTGCCCGTGGCGGTGACGCCGATGCTCGGCAGCCCGGTGAGTCCACCGCAGCCGAGCAGCGCCCCGGGCGCCGCCGTGGCCGCGGACGTCATGGCCGTCCCCGGCCGCTGCAGGGCGATCGCGTCGAACTCGTCGATGAAGCCGATGGCGCCGCCGTACTGGCGGGCGGCCTTGCGCAGCGCGCGGAAGAACGCCCGCACCTTCTTCTGCGACGCGCCCTGCAGGCCGGACTGGAACGAGGTGGCGGTGGCCATCAGGAACGGCACCCCGGCCTCCTTGGCAAGCGCCTTGGCGGTGTGGGTCTTGCCGGTGCCCGGCCCGCCCTCGAACAGCACGCCGCGGCGCGGGCGACCGCCCATCTCGGTGGCGAAGGTCTTGTGGGCCAGGAACAGGTTGAGCGTGCGCACCACCTCGGCCTTGACGACGTCGATGCCGACCACGTCGTCCAGACCCACCTCGATCTGCTCGGGGCGAAAGACGGTGTGCGGCGAGCGGCCCTGGCCCACCATCGACCCGACCATGACCAGCATCAGCAGCAGGAAGAAGCCGCCGCTCATCAGGTACAGCGGGTCGACGTAGGGCAGGGCCGGCAGGCCGACCGGCGATCCGCTCAGCAGCCGCACCCACATCCAGACCAGCACCGCACCCAGCACCACGGCGATCCGGCCCAGGCGGCGCTGCCGGGTGCGCTCGCGGGCGGCACCGACGTCCGCGCCGCGCAGGGGGGTGGGCGCGCCCACCTGCTGCAGCAGCGAGCTGGTGGTGGGATCGGCGGGTCGAGGCGACGGCACGGTGTCCTCCTGCGGGCGCGGGTGGTGGGCGCAACGGCCCGGGGGCCGGTTCCACCTTCGTCCACCGCCGTCCGGTTCGCCCCCTCACTCACCCGCTCGCCGCACTTTCGCCACGCTGGGTCCGCGGCGACCACACTGGGTTACCGCGCGGCGTTCAGGCGAGCAGGTCGCGCTCGCGTCCGCCGTCGCCGGTGGGGCCGAGCGGGCCGACGACCAGCTCGAACCCCTCCGTCGCGCGGACGGCCTGGGCGACGCCGTCCGACAGCGCCAGCACCTCACCCTCGACGCGCACCTGGGTGGCGTGGGCCCGCAGCGCGGCGAGCTTGCGCCCCAGCTGCTCGCGGGCCTCGACCGCCGTGGTGACGACCTCGTCGTCGGCGACCACCGACGGCATCGGGTCCTCCAGCGCGCGCACCGTCATGGACGCCGGGTGGTTCGCCTGCAGGGCCGTGCGCTCGCGCTGGGCCCACGAGCGCGGGGTGCGCACCCAGTAGACCTTGGCCACCGGCGCCCCCTGGGCGCCGGCCAGGGCGACCGCGCGCATCGTCACCCGGTGGGCCTGCACGTGGTCGGGGTGGCCGTACCCGCCGGCGGGGTCGTAGGTGACGACGGCCCGAGGCCGCACCTGGGTGATCACGTCGACCAGCGCGGCCGCCGCCTCGTCGACGTCGGCGAGCGCGAACGAGCGCGGGTCGGCGTCCGGGGCGACGCCGGCGATGCCCGGACCCACCCAGACCATGCCCGAGTCGCGCCAGCGGCCGCCGGCGAGCAGCCGGTGGTCGCTGACCCCCAGCTCGGCCATCGCCGCCGCGAGCTCACCGCGCCGGTGCTCGCCGAGCTGGTCCGGCGACAGGTGGGCCAGCTGGGGAACCATGACCTCACCGAGCTGGCCGAGCGTGCAGGTCACGAGCGTGACCCGCGCACCAGCTGCGGCGTAGTGCGCGAGCGTCGCCCCCATGGTGAGCGTCTCGTCGTCCGGGTGGGCGTGCACCGCCAGCACCCCTCCGACGCCCCCCACCCCCCGCACTTGCTGCACTACTCGCCGGTCAGCCCGCGGCGCTCCTGGCACTTAGTGAGGCAAGTGCGGGGAGTCGGACACGTCGGTGGCGGCGGCGGAGCGGGTGTGCGGCGTCGGGACGGCGGCGCTGACCTCCTCCATCGGGAAGTGGCAGGCGACGGTGTGCCCGGTCGCCAGCTCGCGCAGCACCGGGACCTCTGTGGCGCACCGGTCCTGGGCCTTGAAGCACCGGGTGCGGAACACGCAGCCGGACGGCGGGTTGCTCGGCGAGGGCAGGTCGCCCTGCAGCAGGATGCGCGCCCGGCGCTTCTCGACGTCGGGGTCGGGCGTGGGCACCGCCGAGAGCAACGCCGTCGTGTACGGGTGGCGCGGCTGCAGGTAGAGGTCGTCGGCCGACGCCGTCTCGACCAGGTGCCCGAGGTACATGACCGCGACCCGGTCCGAGATGTGCCGCACCACGGACAGGTCGTGGGCGATGACGATGTACGACAGCCCGAACTCGTCCTGGATGTCCTCGAGCAGGTTGACCACCTGGGCCTGGATCGACACGTCCAGGGCCGAGACCGGCTCATCCGCCACGATCACCTTGGGCCGCAGCACCACGGCGCGGGCGATGCCGACGCGCTGGCGCTGACCGCCCGAGAACTCGTTCGGGTAGCGGTTGTAGTGCTCGGGGTTCAGGCCGACGCGCTCCATGATGTTCTGCACCGCGGCCTTGACCCCGCCCGGCGGGGTGACGCCCTGCACGTCGAACGGCGCACCGATGATCGTGCCGACCGTGTGGCGGGGGTTCAGCGAGTTGTACGGGTCCTGGAAGATCATCTGAATCTCGCGCCGCAGCGGCACCATCTGGCGCCGCGACAGCCCGGTGATGTCGCGGCCCTCGAACTCGATCCGCCCACCGGTGGGCTCGAGCAGCTTGAGCATCGCGCGACCGGCGGTGGACTTGCCGCAGCCGCTCTCGCCCACCAGCCCGAGGGTCTCGCGCTCGCTGACCTCGACCGACACCCCGTCGACGGCCTTGACGTCACCCACGTGCCGCCGCAGCAGCCCCTTGGTGATCGGGAAGTACTTCTGCAGGTCGGTGACTCTCAGGATCGGGTCGCTCACGCGCCCTCCTTCAACGGGCTGGTGACGGTCGTGACGTTCAGCCGCTCGGTGCCGAGCCGCTCACGTTCGTTTGCGCTCAGGTGGCAGCGGATCGAGTGGCCCTTGGCGACCTCGTCCAGGGGTGGCCGCGCGGTGTCGCAGAGGCCACCGTCGACGAACTGGTGGTACTGGCAGCGCGGCCGGAACACGCAGCCCACCGGCAGGTTGATCAGCGACGGCGGGCTGCCCGGGATCGGGTCCAGGCGCGCCGTGCGCAGGTCGTCCAGGCGCGGCAACGAGCTGAGCAGCCCCCACGTGTAGGGCATCTGCGGGCGGTAGAAGATGTCGCGCACCGTGCCGCGCTCGACCACCCGGCCCCCGTACATGACGGCGACGGTGTCGGCGGTCTCGGCGACCACCCCCAGGTCGTGGGTGATCAGGACGATGGCGGTGCCGAACTCGCGCTGCAGGGTCTTGAGCAGGTCGATGATCAGCGCCTGCACCGTGACGTCGAGCGCGGTCGTCGGCTCGTCGGCGATGATCAGGTCGGGGTCGTTCATCAGCGCCATCGCGATCATCACCCGCTGGCGCATGCCGCCGGACAGCTGGTGGGGGTACTCCCCCGCCCGCTTGGCGGCGTTGGGGATGCCGACCTTGTCGAGCATCTCGACGGTCTTGGTGCGCGCGTCGGACTTGTTCAGGTCGTTGTGCACCTGCAGCGCCTCGACCAGCTGCTTGCCGATGGTGAAGAACGGGTGCAGCGACGACAGCGGGTCCTGGAAGATCATCGCCATCCGCTTGCCGCGCAGCTCGCGCAGCCGCGAGTCCGGGGACCCGACGATCTCGTCGTCACCCAGCCGGATCGACCCGGAGATCTTCGTGGTGCGCCGGTTGTGCAGACCCATGATCGAGGCGCTGGTGACGCTCTTGCCCGAGCCGGACTCACCGACGATGGCGATCGTCTCGCCCTTGTCGACGCCGAACGAGACCCCGTCGACGGCCTGCACCACGCCGTCCTCGGTGGTGAAGCTGACCTTCAGGTCCTCGACCTCGAGGAACCGGCTCATCCCAGCCTCACCCTCGGGTCGATGACGGCGTACAACAGGTCGACCACCAGGTTCGCGACGACGATGAACGCGGCCACCACGAGCACCGTCGCCGTCATCAGCGGCAGGTCGGACTGCAGCACGGCGTCCAGCGACAGCTTGCCCAGGCCCGGCAGTCCGAACACCTGCTCGGTGATGACGGCCCCGCCCAGCAGGGCGGACAGGTCCAGGCCGGCGGCGGTGACGATCGGGGTCAGGCCGGCGCGCAGCCCGTGCTTGCCGACGACCACCCGCTCGGTCAGGCCCTTGGCGCGCGCGGTGCGGATGAAGTCCTCGCCCATGGTGTCGAGCATCTGGTTGCGGGTCAGCCGGGCGTACAGGGCGGCGTACAGCACCGCCAGGGTGATCCACGGCAGGATGAACGACCGCAACCA
>JACMOY010000108.1 GCA_014377795.1 Actinomycetota bacterium
GGGGTCCTGGGCGAGGCGGTGGCGGCCGTCCACCCCGGACTGGCCCTGGCGGCCACCGGCCCGTGGAGCGTGGGTCTGGGCACCGGGGCGGTGCAGTCCCCCCTGCCGCTCAGCACCCGCGCCGCCCGCGGGCCGGCGTTCGAGAACGCGCGGCACGCCGTCGAGCGCGCCAAGTCCGGTGCCGAGCCGGTCGCCGTCCGCGGCCCGGACGAGGCGACGGCCGACGAGGCGGACGCGCTGCTGCAGCTGCTGGCTGCCGTGGTCAGGCGCCGCTCCCCCGCCGGTCGCGAGGTCTGCGAGCTCCTCGCCCAGGGCCTGACCCAGCGCGAGGCCGCCCACCGCCTTCGGGTGAGCAAGCAGGCGGTCAGTCAGCGGGCCCAGGCGGCGCTGTGGACCCAGGAGGCGCGGGTGCGTCCCCTGGCGGCCCGCCTGCTGCGAGCGAGCTCCCTCGGTCAAGCATCAGGACTGGACTCCCCTGAGGCAAGCCCCAGGGCTTGACTGATCGGGTGTCGGTGCCGTACGGCATCCTCGGGCCGTGTCCGTGATCCTGCTCCTGCTCGCCGCCGCTGTCGCCGCGCCCGCGTGGTGGACGACGCGTCGGCCGTGGTGGTGGGCCCTGCCCACCCTGGCGCTCGGTCTCGCCGGTGTCGCGGCGGTGCTGACCGAGCCGGTCACGTCCGCGGTGGGCCGGTTCACCGACCGGCCCGCTCCGGCCGTGGTCGCGGGGGTGCTCGCCGCCGTCGTGGTCGGCGGTCCGCTCACCGCCGCCGTGCTGCGAGCCGTCTCGGGGCGGTCCGCCCCGCGCGCCGGCCCGCACCAGATGCGATCCCGGCCGGACGCCGCCATCGCATCTGCCGCAGACGTGCTGCGCGGCGGCACCTGGATCGGTGCGCTCGAGCGCCTCGCCGTCGTCACCTCGCTGCTGGCCGGGTGGCCCGAGGGCCTGGCAGTGGTGCTCGCCGTCAAGGGCCTGGGTCGCTACCCCGAGCTGCGTCACCCCGGCGCCGCCGAGCGGTTCATCATCGGAACGTTCTGCAGCGTGCTGTGGGCGGCCGGCTGCGCCGGGGCGGTCAGGCTGGTGATCGCCTGATCGCCCCCCACCACTGCGCTCTCAGCGGGTGGGCACCCGCACGAGCTTCTTGTTGGCGAACTCCTCGATGCCCCACGGGCCGAGCTCGCGGCCGAAGCCCGAGCGCTTGACCCCGCCGAACGGCAGGCCGGGCAACGTCGTGCCGTGCTCGTTGACGAACGCCATGCCCACCTCGAGTTGGTCAGCGACCGCGCGCGCCTTGTCGACGTCCCCGCTCCACACCGAGCCGCTGAGCCCGAACGGGCTCGAGTTCGCGAGCGCCACGGCCTCCTCGGCCGACGACACGCGGTAGACCACACCCACCGGCCCGAACAGCTCCTCGCTGAAGGCGCGCATGCCTGGCGTGACGTCGGCCAGCAGCGTCGGCTGCATGAAGAAGCCCGGCCCGTCGATCCGGTGGCCACCGGTCAGCACCGTGGCGCCCTCGGTGATCGCCGTCTCGACCTGGTCCATCAGCATGTCCAGGGCGCGTGCCGACGACAGCGGCCCGAGGGTCGTGGCCTTGTCCAGCGGGTCCCCCGGCACGATCTGCCCGAAGGCGGCGCTCAGCTTGGCGACGAACTCGTCGTACACGGTGTCCATGACGATGAACCGCTTCGCGGCGTTGCACGCCTGGCCGGCGTTGCCGAGCCGGGCGCGGCCGGCGGCGGCCACGGTCGCGTCCAGGTCGGGTGCGTCCAGCACGATGAACGAGTCCGACCCGCCCAGCTCGAGCACGGCCTTCTTGAGGTTGCGGCCCGCGGTCTCGGCGACGGCGGCACCGGCGCGCTCGCTGCCGGTCAGCGACACGCCCTGGATGCGCGGGTCGGCGATCATCTGCGCGATCTGGTCGTTGGACGCGAAGATGTTGACGTAGGCGTCCTCGGGCACGCCGGCGTCGCGCAGCAGCTGCTCGATGAGCAGTGCGGACTGCGGGGTGCTCGGCGCGTGCTTGAGCACGATCGTGTTGCCCAGCATCAGGTTCGGGCCGGCGAACCGTGCGACCTGGTAGTGCGGGTAGTTCCACGGCATGATCCCGAGCAGGGCGCCCACGGGCTCGCGGCGCACCACGGAGTCGGCGCCGGCGACGTCCAGCGGCTCGTCGGCCAGGAAGCTGGGGCCGTGCTCGCCGTAGTACGCGTAGATCGCCGCCGTCAGCTTGATCTCGCCGCGGGCCTCGCGCAGTGGCTTGCCCATCTCGAGCGACATGGTTCGCGCGAGCTCGTCGATCCGCTCGAGGTACAGCTCGGCCGCGCGGGTCAGCACCGCCGCGCGCTGCTGGACGTCGGTGGCGCGCCAGGTGGTGAACGCGGAGTGGGAGCGCGCGAGGGCGGACTCGACGCCGGCGTCGTCCAGCAGGTCGAACTCCTGCAGGGTCTGGCCGGTGGCGGGGTTGACCGAGGCGTAGGCGGGGGACGCGTTTGCGGGCATGCACCGACCCTACGCGCGCCGTCGCCTCAGCCTGAGGAGCCGGCCCCCACGAGCTCGGCCAGCCGCAGCACGGTGCGCCAGTTGCGCACGGTCACCAGCGGAGCGACCTGGCGCCAGAACGCCGGTGGCACCCTGCTCTTCGAGATCCCGTCCGGGCACCACTGGTAGACCGCCCGCTCCCCCACCACCAGCTGCTCCGGGGCCAGCGAGGAGGGGTCGGGCGCCGTCGCGGGATCGGGCCGGCCCGACACGAAACCCACGACCAGGCGGGAGTGGTCGGTGCCGACGTCCAGCAGCGGGTTGGCCTCGATGATCGCCCGCAGCGTCGGCGCGTCGACCACCAGCACGGACGACGAGACGCCGGTGGCGGCCCTGATCGCGGCCTGCAGGTCGTCGGCTGCTCCGGCAGGCAGGGCCGCTTCGTGCGCGAACACGACGTTTCCGCTGCGCAGCACCGTGGTCACCTCGGTGTAGCCCCGACCTTGGAAGACCTCGGCGAGGTCGGCCATCGCCACCCGCTTGGCGGTGCCCACGTTGATGCCGCGCAGCAGCGCGATCGACCTCGTCACCCGCTCAGTGTGCCCGTTCGCGTCAGGGCGCGACCCGTCGTATGGCCGTCACTACTGTCCGGTTGATGAGCATCCGCAAGGGCAGCAAGGTGACCTGGAACACCGAGCAGGGCACGACCGAGGGCACGGTGGTCGAGCGCAAGACAGCTGACTTCACCCTCGCCGGCCACCAGTTCCGGGCCAGCGACGACCAGCCGATGTTCGTCGTCGAGTCGGCCAAGACCGGTAAGCACGCGGCGCACCATGAGTCGGCGCTCAGCCCAGCGGGGTGACGGCGGTGTCGCGGTAGGCCGCGGCGAGGTCGCCGGACCCGTCCTTGAGTCGTTCCGCCGACAGCGAGCGGTTCCAGGTGTCCCACGTCCAGGACCCGCTGACCTGGCCGGCGTCGGTGACGGCGCGCACGGTGAGTGCCGGCAC
>JACMOY010000010.1 GCA_014377795.1 Actinomycetota bacterium
ACGCGCCCCGCCTCGATGCCTCCCTCGTCGCCTGCCTGCTGCTCGCCGCGCTCGCCGCGCGCGCAGGGGACCGGGTGGACCTGCTCGCGCACGACCGCCACCTGCGCGCCTACGTGACCGGCGGGACGGGCGCGTCGCTGCTGCCGCGGCTGGTCGAGGCGATGGCTCCGCTGCAGGCGTCGCTGGTGGAGACCGACCTGCAGGCGGTCTCGCACGAGGTGCTGACCCGGGTCCGGGCCCGCAGCCTGGTCGTGCTGTTCACCGCGCTCGACCCCGCCCCGGTGGAGCAGGGCCTGCTCCCCGCGTTGAGCGCGCTGACCGCCCGCCACACCGTGATGGTGGCCGCGGTGTCGGGCCCGGCGGTCGCCGCACTGGCCCCGGGCCGCGCCGACGCCGGCGTGGTGTACGCCGCCGCCGCAGCGGAATCGGCGCTGGCCGGCCGCCGCGCGGTCACCCAGCAGCTGCGCCGGCGCGGGGTCGAGGTCGTCGAGGCCCCGCCGGAGCGGCTCGCCCCCGCCGTGGCCGACGCCTATCTCGCCCTCAAGGCCGCCGGTCGGCTCTGACCGCTCGGAGCGACGCGCTGCCGACCGCTCAGGCGGCGTACCCCCGGATGCGGACCTCGCCGACCGAGCCACGGAACCCGCCGCCCTCGACGGGGCCGACGTCGCGCAGCCACAGCACCAGGTAGCGCGCCTGCACCGGGGCCGCCGGCGTGAGCTCGACCTCCCCGCTACCGGCGTCGCCGCTGGCCACGGTCACCAGGTCGTCCTTGCTGTCGCCGGCCCGCAGCTCGAAGCGGGTGGCAGGGGACGCGCCCTCCAGCGTGACCGCCGCCACCGCCTGGGGCTCCCCCAGGTCGAAGACGAGGCCGACCCCGCTCTTGAGGCCGCCGAAGTCCCGACCGCGGTAGCGGTCGGTGTTCCAGGTCGTGGCAGGGTCGCCGTCGGTCACGCGAGCCACCTGCTCAGGGTGCTCGGTGCCGTCGCCCTCGGGGTCCAGTGACGCCACGCTGACGACGCTCACCCCTCGCGGCGCCGACGACCCGGCTGTCGACGGGGACGGCGACCCCGACGGGGCGGTGGAGGGCCTGGTGGAGTCCCCGGGGGTGGGCGCCGGCGAGGGTTGTCCCGGGGTCACCGCGTCAGCGGCTCCACGGAAGGCGCTGCCGACGACGGTCGCGGACATCCCGGCGATACCGACGCCGACCACCCCCACGAGCAGGAGCCCGGTGGTCCCCAGGACCGTCAGCACCACCGCGGTGCGCCGGTCCCGGTCGGCCGGCAGGACCCCCTGCACCCGGCGCGCGGCGCGCCGGCGGGGGCTCGCCCGGGGACCGCGGGGATCGAGGTCGGGGGGGAGTGGAGCGGGCTGCTCTGAGGAGTTCACCGGCCCGGCTTACCCCTCACCCCCCCTCGGCTATCCCTTTCGTGAACCATGTCACGCCGAGGCGGACCGGTGGGAGTCACCACCTCAGCCGGCGACCGGGAGCACGTCCCCGCGCTGGGAGACGTCCACGTCGCCCGTCAGCCCGGCGCGGCGGGCCCGGAGCCCCAGCACGATGACGTAGCTGAAGAAGGCGGTCTCGGCCGCGCCCCCGATGGCGATCCTGGCCCAGGTCGGCAGTCCGGACGGGGTCACGAACGCCTCGATCACCCCGGAGAGGGCCAGCACCAGGGCCAGCCCGAGCGCGGCGCTGACCGCGGCCCGACCCCGTTCGGCGAGGGCCTGCGCGCGGCTGCGCGGCCCGGGGTCGATCAGCGTCCAGCCAAGCTGCAGACCGATGCCGCCGGCGACGAACACCGCGGTGATCTCGAGCAGCCCGTGCGGGATGATCAGCCCGAAGAACAGGTCGGCCCGGCCGTTCGCGGCGAGCAGCCCGCCGGCGATCCCCACGTTGACGGCGTTCTGGAACAGGATCACCAGCACCGGGATCCCGAGGAGCACCCCCAGCACCAGCGTGGCTGCGGCGATGAGGGCGTTGTTGGTGAACACCTGCGCCGCGAACGAGGCGGCCGGGTTCGACGAGTAGTAGTTCTCGAAGTCGGTCTCCACCAGGGCCCGGATCTGCTCCGGAGTGGCCAGCGAGGCACGGACCGAGGGCTGGGTGGCCACCCAGGTGCCCACCGAGAGCGAGACCAGGCAGAACGCCGTCGCCACCCCGCACCACCACCGCCACGCCCCCAGCACGACGACCGGGAACCCCGCGGTGAGGAACCGCCCGGCGTCACGCCAGGCCGGGCTCGTGGAGCCGGCGACGGCGGCCCGGGCCCGCGCGACGAGGGTGGAGAGGCGACTCACCAACGCCGGGTCGGGGGCGCTGGACTGCACCCGGGACAGGTGGGTGGCGACCTGCTGGTAGAGCTCCACCAGCTCGTCGGCCTCCGCGCCCGACAGCGGCCGGCGGCGGTTCGACCGCGCGACGAGCTGGTCGAGCCGGGCCCACTGCGCCCGGTGCGTCACGACGAAGACGTCGAGGTCCACCTGTCCTCCTGACGAGCACCGCCGCGGGTGCTCCCCGCGGCGCCAGGCGCACCGACGACGCCCGTGGTCCAGACTAGGGGGGCACCCCCCCGACCGCCGGGTGCGGGGCAGGCATCGAGGGAGCAGCGTGTGAGCATCGTCGTCACCGGGGAAGCCGTGGCGCTGGACCTCCGTCCGGCCCAGCTCCCGACCCGGCTGCTGGCCGCTCTGATCGACGGTTCGCTCCAGGTCGCGATCCTCGTCAGCCTGCTGGTCGGGCTGAGCCAGGTGAGCCTCGACGGGGCCGCCAGTGCCGCCGCCTCGCTGGTCGCCGTGCTGCTGGCGCTGCTGGTGTACCCGGTGGCCTTCGAGACCCTGACCCGCGGACGCACGCCCGGCAAGATGGCGCTCGGCCTGCGGGTCGTGCGCGACGACGCCGGCCCGGTCGGGTTCCGCCAGGCCTTCGCCCGCGGGCTCACCGGCGCCTTCCTGGAGCGGCCCGGTCTGATGCTGCCGGGCCTGGGTCTGGGACTCTCCTTCCTGGTCCAGATCGCCCACCCGCAGGGCAAGCGCATCGGTGACGTCCTCGCCGGCACGGTGGTGCTGCGCGAGCGCTCCCCCAGGTCGGTCGGCCCGATGGCGGCGATGCCTCCCCAGCTCGCCGGCTGGGCCCGCACCCTCGACCTCTCCCGGCTGCCCGACGGGCTGGCGCTCGCGGCGCGGCAGTTCGTCTCCCGGGCTTCCGAGCTCACCCCCGGGGCGCGGGAGCAGCTGGGCAGCGAGCTCGCCGGGCAGATCGCCGCCGTGGTGAGCCCGCCACCCCCGGTCGGCACCCCCGGCGCCGCCTACCTCGCTGCGGTGCTGTCCGAGCGACGCCGACGGGCAGAGGAGAAGGTCGCCGCCGTGCCCGCGTCGTCCGCCGCACCGCTCCCGCCTGCGGACCCCTCCGCTCCGGCGGCGTGGTCGCGTCCCTCCCCGCCGCCGGCCGACGCCCCGGTCGTGCCGCAGCAGGGCTTCGCCGTGCCCCGCTGAGGGTTCACGATCCCTGCTGCCAGGACGAGAGGTACCCCCGCTGCGCCTCGCTGAGGCTGTCCACCTCGACCCCGAGGGCGGCGAGGCCGAGGGCGGCCACCCGACCGTCGAGGGTCGCGGGAACCGGGTGCACCCCGCGGGCGAGGGTCGCCGCCGCGGTCGCCAGCCAGGACAGCAGCATCGCCTGCTCGGCGAAGGCCATGTCCATCACCGCGGGCGGATGCCCCTCCGCGACGGCGAGGTTCACCACCCGCCCGGCCGCGAGCAGCAGCACCCGGCGGCCGTCGGCGAGCACGTGCTCGTCCGCGCCCGGGCGGACCCCCAGGTGGGTCGCCACCGACGCGGCCGCCAGCGCCTTGACATCGATCTCGACGTCGAAGTGCCCCGCGTTCGCGAGCACCGCACCGTCCTTGAGCAGCTCCAGGTGCTCGCCGCGCACGACCCCGACGTTGCCGGTCGCAGTGATGACGACGTCGGCCTCGCGCAGCGCCCGGGCCATCGGCAGGACCCGGAAGCCTCGCAGGGTCGCCTCCAACGCCCGCAGCGGGTCCACCTCGGTGACGACCACGACCGCGCCCAGCCCGGCCGCCCGCTCGGCGATCCCCCGCCCGCAGGCGCCGTAGCCGGCGACGACGACGGTGCGCCCCGCGAGGAGCAGGTGGGTCGCGCGCAGCACCGCCTCCAGGGTGCTCTGGCCGGTGCCGTGCCGCGCTTCCAGCAGCCGGGCGGTGGCACTCGAGGTGGCGGCGATCATGGGGAAGGCGAGGGTGCCGTCGCGGGCCATCTGACGCAGCCGCACGACCCCGCTGCTGGTGTCCTCCACGCCTGCCCGCACCCGGGGCAGCAGCTCCCGGCGGGTGGTGTGCAGGGTCGTGACCAGGTCGCAGCCGTCGTCGAGGACGAGCAGCGGACCGGCTGCGGCAGCGGCGTCGTCCAGGGCTGCCGACAGGTGTGCGTAGTAGGTGCGCCGGTCCGCCCCGTGCTGGGCGTGCACGGCCACCCCAACTGTGCGCAAAGCGGCCGCGACGTCGTCCTGCGCCGAGAGCGGGTTGGCGGAGGCCAGCGACACCGACGCCCCACCCGCCTGCAGCGCCTCGAGCAGGCAGGCCGTCTCCGGGGTCACGTGCAGGCACGCCGCGATGCTCAGCCCCCGCAGGGACTGCTCTGCCGCCAGCTGGGCCGCGACGATGCGCAGCACCGGCATGGCCCGGGCGGCGTAGGCGATCCGCGCACTCCCCGGGGACGCGGCGGCGGTCTCGTCGGAGGGCACCGGGAGAGCGTAGTGGCGGGCTCGGGTCGACGCTGCGCGGCTCACCCCGCCCCTACGGCCGCCAGCGTTGCCACCTCGGCGCCGATGGCCGCCGCCCCGCTGGGCCCGTACCCGACCGAGTAGTGGTTGGTGCCCTCGACGGTGCGCACCCGCAGCCCGGGCAGCTCGGCAGCGAACTCTGCGCAGGCGGCCTCGGGCATCATCGGGGCCATCGTCTCCGGCGAGACGCAGAACCCTGCGGTGGCCCGCACCAGCGTCACCGGGCAGCGCACCAGGTCCAGGTCCTCGCGCAGGGTCGGGCGCTGCCCGACCGGGTCCCAGTAGCTGACGGCGTCGGCGGTGGCGGCCAGCACCGTGCAGCGGGCCGTCGCCGTGCCGTCTGCAGCGATGTCGAGGCCCTCGAGCAGGTGCTCGGCGAGGGCGTCGGACCAGATGCCGACGAACGCCGGGTGGGCCTGGAAGGCGTCGAGGAGCACCTGCGCCGAGGGCAGGGTGGCGCCGAGGCGGACGTCCCAACCGGCCCCCATCACGGCATCGACCGCCGCACGCGGGGTGACCCCGGCGGGCAGGTCGGCGAACCAGCCGCCGTCGACGGCGACGACGCCGCGCACCAGGTCGCCGTGGTGGGCCGCGAGCTGAAGACCGACCCACGCCCCCATCGAGTGCCCCACCACCACGACCTCGGCGAGGCCCAGGTGCCGCAGCACCGCAGCCGCGTCGTCGGCGTGACGCCGCATGCCGTAGCGGGACGGGTCCGCGGGCGAGTCCGAGAGCCCCCGCCCGCGGGCGTCGAGGCTCACCAGCGTCGCGCCGGCAGGCAGGTACGGGCGCAGCGGGCCGAAGCCCAGCCGGTTCGCCGAGAGCCCGTGCAGGCCGAGCACCACCGGTCCGCCGGGTTCACCGGGCCAGACCTGTGCCTGCAGCACGACCCCGTCGTCGGCGGTGACCCGCAGCATCGTCATGGCCGCACCCGTCCACCGAGCATCGCGCGCATCTCCTTCGTGTCGAGCATCCCCACACCCGTGCGTGGGAGGTCGTCGAGCAACGCCCGATCCTCGGGCAGCCACCAGGGTGGCACCTGATCCTCGAGGAAGTCGCCCAGCCGGGTCGTGGCGGCGTTCACCGCAGGTCCTGGTCGTCGGTGGGGAGGCCGAGGCCGAGCACCAGCACGGCCGCGTCGGAGGGGATCCGGGGGTCCAGCCCGGTGAGCTCACGGACCCGGGTGAGCCGGTAGCCCACCGTGTTGGCGTGCACGAGCTCATGACGGGCCGTCTGCGGGACCGAGCCGGTGTCGAGATAGCAGCGCAGGGTGGCGGTGATGACGCCGGCGGAGTCTGCGCGGGTGAGCACGTCGAGCACCCGCCGCCGCAGCCCGGCGGCGACCCGGTCGTTGCCGAGCAGCAGCTGCTCCACCAGCAGGTCGTCGGGGCCGAAGCTGCCGCTGGTGCGGCCCTGCGCCAGCGCGGTGAGCAGCAACGCCTCGACCTGGTGCACCTCCGCCAGCAGCGCACGCCCACAGGGCGCGGCCAGGCCGGTGCAGGTGAGGTCGTCGCCCCGGGCCCGCCACGGCGCTGCCCGGTGGGGCACCAGCAGCAGCACACGGGCGACGCGGTGCCCTGCGAGGGTCCCGTCCGGCGCATCCCGCAGCAGCGCGTCCACCCCGGCCGCCGCTGCGGTGCCCCCGACGAGCACCGGCACGTACGCCGCCGCCAGCACGGTGGAGAACCGCAGCGACACCGCCGCCACCTCGGACGGATCGGTCGCGGTGAGCAGCGCCTCGACGAGCTCGCGGCGACGGGCGTCGACGTGCCGCAGCCGTTCGTGCGAGGCCGCGACGTAGGCCTGGGTCAGCGCCGAGCAGGTGCGGTCGACGACGTCCATCCACCGCGTCCCCAGGTCGGCGAGGAGCCGGGTCTCCCCCGGCCTGACGGCGGCGCACATCGCCGACCAGGCCTCCCGGCCGGCGATCCGGTAGGCGTGCAGCACCGACTCCAGCGGCATGCCCATCGCCAGCCGCATCCGGCCGGAGTCCTCGAACGTCTGCAGCTCACGGCGGTTCAGCGGACGCTGCTCCACCACGCAGGACAGGAACGTGGTGACCAGCCGGCGTGACACCGGCAGCACCTCGAGCTCGAGCTGTCCCGGGGCGAGCGCGGCGTACTCCGGGATCTCCTCGCGGTAGGCCTGCCCCATCCGCACGACCACGGAGTCGAGGTCGGCCATCAGCCGCTCGGCGAGCGCCCCGGCCCCGTCGTCGCGGACCGCCCGCAGCGTCGTCACGACGTGCCGCGCTTGCGGGCGAGCAGGGCGGATCCGGTGGCGCCGGCCAGCACCCGGCCGATGCCCAGGTGGGTGGCGAGGGTGTCGTTGTCGAGGCTGGCCACCGGCGCGGAGTGCACGACCCGGCCGGTCTGCAGCAGGTGCGCGGTGTCGACCAGCGACAGCCCGAACGCGACGTTCTGCTCGACGAGCACCATCGTCACCCCGGTCTGCCGGACCACCTCGAGCACCGCCCGCAGCTCGAGCTGGGCGACCGGGGAGAGCCCGGCGCTGGGCTCGTCGACGAGGATCAGCCGCGGCTCGTTGATCAGTGCCCGGGCGACCGAGAGCGACGCCTGCTGCCCACCGGACATCGTCCCGGCGAGCTGGTGGCGACGTTCGCGCAGCACCGGGAACTGGGAGTACGTCCGCTCCAGGCTCGCGGCATAGCGGGCCCGCCGACGCCGCCGCAGGGTGTACGCGCCGAGGCGAAGGTTGTCCTCGACCGAGAGACCGGGGAACACCTGGCGACCCTGCGGCACGTGCCCCATCCCGCGCGCCACCCGCTGCTCGGGGCTGAGCGTCGTCACGTCCTCGCCGTCGAGGAGCACCCGACCGCTGCGGACCGGGACGACTCCGCCGATGGTCTTCATCGTCACCGACTTGCCGGCACCGTTGAGGCCGAAGACGCCGGCGATGGAGCCCGCCGGGACCACCATCGAGACGCCGTGCAGCACGGTGACGGCGCCGAACCCGGCGGTGACGTCGATGATCTCCAGCATCGGGGCGGCACTCATGCCGACACCTCCTGACCGAGGTAGGCGCGGACGACCTCGGGACGGCCGACGACCTCGAGCGGCTCGCCGTCGGCGATCACCCGGCCGGCGTCCATCACGTAGAGCTCGTCGGCGGTGGCGAGGACCAGCGGGATGTTGTGCTCGATCAGCAGGATCGTGCGCCCGAGGGTGTCGCGGATGTCGATCAGCGTCGAGGCCAGGTCCTCCGCCGCCGCCGGGCTCATGCCGGCGCTCGGCTCGTCGAGCATGAGCAGCTCGGGGCTGGTGACCAGCGCGCACCCGATCTCCACGATCCGCTGCTGACCGTGGCTGAGCCGCCCCACCGGGGTGTCGCGGTACCGCCCGAACCCGAGGCCGTCCATCGTGGCGTCGGCGCGGTCGCGGAGGTCGCGCTCCCACGCCCGGCTGCCCAGCGTCGTCAGGGCCGCGGCCACCCCGTAGGGGGCTGCGAGGTGCTGGGCGATGAGCAGGTTCTCGTAGACCGTCTCCGCCTTCGCGAGCCCGATCAGCTGGAAGGTGCGCCCCATCCCGCGGGCCGCCCGGCGGTGCGCGGCGAGGGAGGACACGTCCTCGCCGAGGAAGTGCACGGTGCCGGCGTCGGGGGTCAGCGCCCCGGTGAGGGCGTTGAACAAGGTCGTCTTGCCGGCGCCGTTGGGGCCCATCAGGGCAGCGATGGTGCCCCGGTCGACGCGCAACCCAGCACCATCGACGGCCTGCAGCCCACCGAAGGCGACGCTGATGCCGCTGCCGTGCAGCACCGGCTCGCCGCGGTGGATCCGCCGTGGCGTCGGCATCCCGGACGGCCGGCCCAGGTCGGGCAGCGACGGCCTGGTCGGCGGCAGCGGTGGCTCGCCGCCCTGGCGGGCCCGGCGACGCTCACGGGCATCGGCCATCGCCCCGGCGTAGCCGCGCGGCTGGAAGGCGACGACGGCCATCAGCACGACCCCGTTGATGACGAGGTCGACCCCGCGGATGCCGTCACCGACGATGCTGAGCAGCACCTCCGGGTAGAGGGTGACCACGAACGCGGCGGCGACCACCCCACCGCGGCTGCCGAGGCCCCCGACGACCACGACCACCAGCAGGGCCAACGACTGCGCGTAGCCGTAACCGGCTCCGGTCACCGTGCCGTACGCGGTGCCGTTGAGGCAGCCGGCGATCCCGGCGATCGCCCCCGACAGGCTGAACGCGAGCAGCTTGTAGCGGGCGACGTCCACCCCGAAGGAGGCAGCGACGCTCTCGTCGGCCTTGATGACGCGCAAGGCCCGGCCGAGGCGGGACCGGGTGAGGTTCACGTCGGCGCGCCAGAGCAGCACCAGCAGCACCAGCCCGATCGCGAGGATCGAGGCGTTGCTGGCCAGCGCGGTGTCCCCCACGTAGGGCCGCGGGACGACCTTGCCGGCCGACCCGCCACCGATCGCGTCGATGCGGAACAGCGACTCGCTGGCGGCGTAGGCGACCGCGATGGTGACGACCGCGAGGTAGAGCCCGCGCAGGCGCAGTGCCGGCAGCCCGACGAGGAACGCCAGCCCCGCCCCGACGACAGCGCTGGCGAGGAGTCCGAGCAGCCACGGCAGCCGCAGGTCCGCCACCCCGGTGACGATGCCGGTGGTGAACGCACCGACCCCGACGAACGCGTACTGGCCCAGCGACACCTGCCCGGCGTAGCCGAGCAGCAGGTTCAGCGACAGCGCTGCCATCGCGGTGACGCAGGCCCCGGTGAGCAGCAGGGCGTGCGGCTCGCTGAGCAGCGGGGTGGCACCGGCGAGCGGGGGCAGCACCGCGGCCAGCAGCAGCGCGACGACGACCCTGGGGACTCCGGGCCGGCCGGCCAGGACGGCGGGCAGGGACACCGCGGTCATGCGGGGATCTCCTCAGCGACGGGGGTGCTCGTGGGTGCGGCGGGGGGCGGGGGGTAGATCCACGCGACCAGGCCGGGCAGCGCGTTCCGCCCGACCAGGGCCAGCAGCAGCAGCATCAGGTCGACGACGTAGTTGAGGTTGGGGATGCCGGCGTCGCCGAACAGGCGCTGGGCGACGGACTCGGTGAGCCCGAGCACCACGGCGCCGATGACCGCGCCCGACAGCGAGGTCAGCCCGCCGAGCACCGCGGCGACGAGCCCGCCGAGGTAGAGCGTGCTGGCGTAGCCGGGGGTGACGAATCCGACGGTCGGCTCGACCAGCAGCGCCGCGACCGCGGCGGGCCCTGCCGACGCGCTCCACACGACCAGCCGGATGCGGGCCAACGGCACCCCGACCAGGCGGACGGCAGCCGGGTCCTCGGCAGCGGCGAGGATGCCCAGGCCGAAGTCGGTGCGGCGCAGGGCCGACTGCAGGCCCAGGCCGAGCGCGGCGGCGACCACCAGCGAGGCGATCATCGTCGGCGACAGCACGATCCCGGCGAGCTCGACTCCCCCGCGGAACGGCGGCGCCAGCCCCTGCGGGCTGCTGCCGAAGGCGAGGGTCTCCACCGACAGCAGCGTCAGCGCCAGGCCCACGGTGAGGATGGAGAGCACCACCGGGTCGGCGTCGACCGCCCGCCGGACCAGCAGGAACTCGAACGCCGCCCCCAGCAGCACGGCCGAGGTCACGGCGGCCAGCGCTCCCACCCCCCACGGCAGTCCGGCGCGGGTGCTCACCAGGGCGGCGACGTACAGCGAGGCGGTGCCGATCTCCCCGCCGGCGAAGGTCAGCACCCGGGTGGCCCGGTAGACGAACACGATGCCCACCGCGAACAGGGCGTAGATGCCGGCCTGGATGAGGCCGAGCAGCAGCACCTGGCCCATCAGGGGGCCACGCACTTGCGGGTCTCGCGCCAGTTCACGGCGCCGCCGGGCGCGCGGTAGGACGACATGAACGTCACCTGGTTCGCGCCGCGGTAGCCGTCGGAGCCAGGGAAGTCGATCGGGCAGGCGCTCGACGTCGGCGTCCCGCGGTAGCCGGTGAGGACATCGACGAAGCGGTTGCGGGTGCAGTCCTTCCCGCACAGCGCGAGCTGCACCGCGAGCGCCTTCTGGGCGGTCCAGTTGAGGAAGAGCAGGTCCCCGCCGGCCCCGGAGAGGTCGGCGTTGGGCCGGTACCTCGCGTACTGGCCCTCGAACTGCTTCATGTCGTCGGCGTAGGAGGCGAACGTGCCGCTGTAGTCGCCCCTGCTGTACGCGGGGTACATCGCCACCCCGTCCAGCGGCGGGCCCAGCGCGTCGTCGCCGAGCGTCTGGGTGGTGAGGTTGAACGGGAACGCCATGATGTTCGGGCTGTAGAGCTGGGCCTTCATCTGCTTGATGACCTGGGTGGACTCCAGCGCGTTCAACCAGATCCAGACGACGTCGACGTTGGCGTTCTTCATCGTCGTGATGGGGCCGGTGTAGTTCCCGGCGCTGGCCGGCACCGCGACGTCGGCGACCACGGTGAGCCCGTACCTCGCCGCCGCGGCCTTGAACGCGGTGACCCCCGGTTTCCAGTTGGCGCTGTCGCGCTCGATGATGCCGATCCGCTTGCCGCGGAACTTGCTGGCGGCCAGCTGCGCGAAGCCCTCGCCCAGACGCTCCACGGTGGGCAGCTCGGAGAAGGAGTACCGCTGCCCGGCCGAGCCCTCGACGGTGGCCGAGTGGTGCAGGTAGAGGGTGTGGGAGCGCTCCACGTAGTTGCGCACCGCCGGGATCTGGTCGAAGCCGATCCCACCGAGCAGCATGAAGATCTTCTTGCTGACGCAGGTGGTGGCCGCCTGCACGGCGGTGTCCGGGGAGTAGTTGTCGTTCTCGTAGGTGACCTCGACCTTGCGGCCGTTGATGCCGTTGCTCTCCGCGTTGAGGGCGGTCCAGAACACGTTGAGGTCGTCGGTGTCGGTGTTGAAGGCCTTGCCGTAGGTCAGCGCGGCGTGCGCGCACATCCGCAGCGACGTCGGCGTGATGCCGATCGAGTCCTCCCCGGCGGTGAACAGGGTGCTGCGCGCAGGGGCGGGGCCGGCCGCAGCCGCCGCAGTCCCTCCCCCCGAGGCAGGGGTCGTGCCGCCGCCCGCCACCGTCGCCGCCGGGGCCCGGGTGCCGGCACCGGCCTGCACCGCCGCAGACGCGCTCGGGCGCCCGGTCGGGCCGACGCTACTGGTGGCCGCCCCGGTGGGGACACCGGGGCCCGTCGCGGGGCCCGTCGGGGCGGCGCTGCCGGCGGGGGCGGTCGCGTCGAGGACCGGCTGGCCCTGGGCACCGACCACCGCCGTGCCCAGCGGCGTCGACCTCGGGGCACTGAGCACGTCAGGGGCCGGGGCGCTGGAGCAGGCCGCGACGACGGAGAGGGCGGCGAGGCCCAGCAGGGCGGCGGCGCGCCGGTGCCGTTGGGCAGGTCGGCGGGGGCGGTGCGGCATGGCTGCTCCAGAGGTGGTGCCGCACGGCGAGAAGTGCCGTGCTCGTCGTGTGTGAAGTACGACACAGGACCCTCGGTGACCTGCACAGTGATGTGGTCAGATCCACGACGTGATCTTGTGGATCTCACCAGGTCACGCTCACCGGAGACGCGCCGAAGGCCGGCCCCGCGTGCGGGACCGGCCTCCGGAGGGTGCTGCGGGTGGATCAGTAGCGGTACAGCTCCGCCTTGTACGGGCCGGCGACATCCACGCCGATGTACTCGGCCTGGTCCTTGGTCAGCGTCGTCAGCTTGACGTTGAGCGCGTCCAGGTGCAGGCGCGCGACCTTCTCGTCCAGGTGCTTGGGCAGCACGTAGACGCCCAGCGGGTAGTTCTCGGTCTTGCCGAACAGCTCGATCTGCGCGAGCACCTGGTTGGTGAACGACGCGCTCATGACGAACGACGGGTGGCCGGTCGCGTTGCCGAGGTTGAGCAGACGACCCTCGCTGAGCATGATGATCGAGTGCGCCGGGCGGTCAGCGGTGGCGGCGAAGACCCACTCGTCGACCTGCGGCTTGATGGTGTCGCGCACGACACCCTCGACCCGGCCCAGGCCGGCGATGTCGATCTCGTTGTCGAAGTGGCCGATGTTGCCGACGATGGCCTGGTGCTTCATCCGGCCCATGTCGGCGGCCATGATGATGTCCTTGTTGCCGGTCGCGGTGATGAAGACGTCGGCGGTCTCGATGACGTCCTCGAGCGTGGCGACCTGGAAGCCCTCCATGGCGGCCTGGAGTGCGCAGATCGGGTCGACCTCGGTGACGATGACGCGGGCGCCCTGGGCGCGCAGCGACTCGGCCGAGCCCTTGCCGACGTCGCCGTAGCCGAAGACCACGCAGGTCTTGCCGGCGAGCATGACGTCGGTCGCGCGGAAGATGCCGTCGACGAGGGAGTGGCGGCAGCCGTAGAGGTTGTCGAACTTGCTCTTGG